>JBIQMB010000094.1:0-8986 GCA_044463745.1 Chitinophagaceae bacterium
CATCGCAGGTGAAGAAAATTCAATGACTGGCGGTATCTCACTGAGGTAATCTTTAGGAAAAGGAGATTCTAATTCTAATTTCATCTTTTTAATTTATAATAAACCTGCTCGATTCGGTTAATAAAGATAAGGTTGTATTGCAATCGGTAAAACAGATTCTGTACCAATTCTCCTTTTATCACGAATCATCTTAAAAAATCTTTCACTAATCCGGTTGAAAAAGAGGAAGGAATCCTCCGGTTTTCGAGAGGCTGGCAATTACCGATGAATTCATGAAGCCGGAGTTTTTTCATATTTCATTTCGGTTTAAACAAAGCTTAATATTGATTAAAATCAGAATAGAAGCAAAAATATTTTTAATTTTGCCGCCATATGAAACTGTTTGCCTTATTTATGGGTTTCTGTATTTTGTTTATGACGGCCATGCCGTGCAACGACAAAACGGAAAACGCTCTTACTGCGCAAACCAGTCATTTATCATCTACCAAAGATAATAATCACAAACAGGCAACCGATTTATGCACTCCTTTTTGTGCTTGCAACTGCTGCGCTACGCATGTTATCGGGCAAGGTGATATCCCGTTTTCAATTAAGAAAAAAGTGACTACCGGCAAACCCGGCGTTCATTATGTTCAGCCTTTTACCAGCGAGCAATCTTTTTCAATCTGGCAACCTCCACGGGCACAAAACTGCTAATTCAGCATCTGTACTTCTGGCTTCTCTCACGAAGCAACCACACATCTTATCCTTAAAAAAATGTAGGATAAAGACCGTTGTCAACGTCGGATAATACATCATAAGTTTACATAGAATCAACCGTTATTTTTTCCGGTTATACATCGGTTTTGTAAAAAAAATCCGCGTGTCTTGCCGGTATTAAAAGCCAAGCATGTTAAACAGAATCATTCATTTCAGTATAAATAACAAACTCATCATTGCAGGTGGCACCATCGCCCTGATTATCTGGGGCATTTGGAGCGCAACCAAACTACCCATAGATGCTGTGCCGGATATTACCAATAACCAGGTGCAGATCATTACCGTCTCTCCCACCCTGGCCACCCAGGAGGTAGAACAATTTATAACCTACCCCATCGAACAAAGCATGTCGAACCTACCGGACCTGGAAGAGATGAGATCGATATCACGATTCGGACTTTCAGTCATCACCGTTGTATTTGATGACAAGGTAGATATCTATTTTGCCCGTCAACTGGTAATAGAAAAATTAAGGGAGGCGGAGGAGAACATTCCCAAAGGTTTAGGCAAACCCGAACTGGCACCGGTTAGTACCGGTTTGGGCGAGATATACCAATATATTATTCATCCCAAAGAAGGATCGGAAGACAAGTATTCGCCCATGGATCTACGCACCATGCAAGACTGGATCGTAGCCCGGCAACTGTACGGCACGCCCGGCATTGCTGAGGTCAATGGCTTCGGCGGATTTTTAAAACAATACGAAGTAGCCGTAAATCCGCAAAGGTTAAAGGCCATGGACGTCACCATTCCTGAAATATTTTCGGTGCTTGAAAAAAATAATCAGAATACCGGCGGTGCTTATATTGAAAAAGGACCCAGCTCATATTATATCCGGGCTATTGGCCTGGTTAATTCATTGGAAGACATCGGCAATATAGCTATCAAAAAAGACAGGACAGGAATCCCCATTCTCATCCGCGATGTAGCAGAGGTGGGCATTGGTTCGGCCATCCGTTACGGTGCGCTTACCTACAACGGCGAAAAGGAAGCCGTGGGCGGGATCGTGATGATGCTGAAAGGAGCTAACAGTGCCGAAGTAGTGGCCAATGTGAAAAAGAAGATTGAAGAAATCCAAAAATCCCTACCCGAAGACGTAGTGATAGAGCCCTATCTTGACAGGACAGAACTGGTATCCAGAGCCATCCGAACGGTGGAAACGAATCTACTGGAAGGAGCCCTCATTGTTATTTTCGTATTGATTCTCTTCTTAGGAAATATACGCCCCGGGCTGATTGTGGCCTCCATTATTCCCCTATCGATGCTCTTTGCTTTGGGCATGATGAACTTGTTTGGCGTGAGTGCTAATCTGATGAGCCTTGGCGCTATCGATTTCGGATTGATTGTGGATGGTGCGGTGATTATTGTAGAAGCAACCCTTCATTTGCTGGTAGCCCAGAATATAGCCGGAAGGCTTACCCAGGCGCAGATGGATAATGTGGTAGAAAAAAGTGCTGAAAAAATGATGAATTCGGCTGCATTTGGGCAGCTCATTATTCTGATCGTATATCTGCCCATTTTATCGTTGAGAGGAATAGAAGGAAAAATGTTTACCCCGATGGCGCAGACTGTTAGTTTTGCGATTTTGGGTGCGCTGATTCTTTCGCTGACTTATGTGCCCATGATGAGTGCCGTTTTTATTTCAAAAAATGTAACGCTAAAGAAAACCCTTGCAGACAGAATCATGGAGTTTTTTCAGCGCGTGTACAGGCCGCTCATTCACTGGTCTATCAAAAGGCGCTATCCGGTAGTAGGCGGCGCTGTTATCCTGCTCGTAATTTCAGGATTCCTTTTTTCACGGATGGGGGGTGAATTTATTCCACAATTGAAAGAGGGCGATTATGCATTCCACTGCATTCTACCACAGGGGTCATCTCTTTCGCAGAGTGTAGAAACTTCCATGATGGCCGAACGAATTATCAAATCTTTTCCGGAAGTGAAAACGGTGGTAGGTAAAACCGGTTCGGCAGAGATAGCTACAGATCCCATGCCGCCTGAGGCAACGGATCTCATCATTACACTGAAACCGATGAAGGAATGGACAACCACCAAAGATTATAACGAACTGGCGCATCTGATGATGAAAAAACTTGAAGTAATACCGGGCGTATTTTTCGAGGCCAATCAGCCCATTCAAATGCGCTTCAATGAACTGATGACAGGGGTAAGGCAGGATGTGGCCATTAAAATTTTTGGTGAAAATATTGATACCCTTGCAGCATTGGCACCTATGATTGCCAATGTGGTTCAGACTGTAAAGGGCGTATCAGACCCACAGATAGAACGCACCACCGGGCTCCCGCAAATAACGGTTGAATACGACCGCGAAAGAATGGCTTATTATAATCTGAATGTGGATGATGTGAATAAAACCATCAGTACAGCTTTTGCAGGTGAATCGGCAGGGGCTGTTTTCGAAAATGAACGAAGATTTGATCTCACGGTTAGGTTAGATAGTGCAAGCCGGAACTCCATTGAAGATGTGAGCAATCTCTACATTCCCACCCAGGATGGATTTCAAATTCCACTGGCCCAGGTGGCCACCATCACCGTAAAGGAAGGTCCGGCACAGATCAGTCGTGATGACGGCAAACGCAGAATTGTGGTCGGCTTTAATGTGGAAGGCGGTGATGTGGAAAGTGTTGTGAATGAAATTCAGGACAAATTATCTTCACCACAATACAAGCTTCCTGTTGGATACTATGTAACCTATGGAGGAACGTTTCAAAATCTGAAGGAAGCTTCTGCCAGATTGAGTCTTGCCGTACCGGCGGCTTTCCTGCTCATCTTCGTTCTTCTATATTTCACTTTCCATTCATTCAAAGAAGCTGTACTCATTTATACAGCCATCCCCATGAGCGCTATCGGTGGCGTCTTTGCTTTACTGGCAAGAGGATTGCCTTTCAGCATTTCGGCAGGTGTAGGCTTCATCGCTTTATTTGGCGTGGCCGTATTGAATGGTATCGTTTTAATCAGCACATTTAATCAATTAGAAAAAGAAGGTATGCAAAATGTTTTTCAACGGGTACTGGAAGGTACCAAAATGCGATTGCGGCCGGTACTGATGACGGCAACGGTGGCCTCACTGGGCTTTCTGCCTATGGCTATTAACACAGGAACCGGAGCCGAAGTACAACGCCCGCTTGCCACAGTAGTAATCGGCGGTTTGGTCACAGCTACGTTCCTTACCCTGGTGGTGTTGCCATGCTTATATATTATTTTCTCCGGTAAAAGAAAAAAAGGTATTGGAAAAATGGCACTCACTCTTTTGATTCCACTGATTTTTTTAGGTCAGGGACTTAAAGCGCAACAACGCATCTCTGTTAAAAGTGCAATCGATTCTGCCCTAAAATATAATATGCAGATAGATGTGAACCGGGCAGAAATTGGCAGGGCCACCTATTCAGCGGGCACAGCCAATGAGATTCCTAAGACAGAAGTATTTATAGAGAATGAAGATTTCCGTCCTTCCGATCCCCAAGGGGTTTTGAAAATCGGTTTAGGCCAGTCTATCAATTATCCCGGACTGTACAAAGCCCGAAAACAATATCTGAATGAACAACTCAGGTATTATGAATTAAACACAACTGCATTGCAAGCCGCCATTAAAAGAGATGTGAACACCGTCTATTACCAACTCTGGTATCTGCAGGATAATCTGCAACTGTACCAGCAATTAGACAGCATTTACACTTCATTGTTCAATGCTGCGAGTCTTCGTTTTAAAACGGGTGATGTAGCCGGACTGGATAAAATTTCTGCCGAAGCAAGGATGAAAGAAATACAGGCCATTATGCAGCAAAATATAAGTGAAATGCAATCGCAGCAACAGCAACTCATGCTCCTTTTGAATACAGATGCGACACTACTACCGGTTAGTAAGCCCCTGGAAAAATTAGAGCTCGAAGTGGCAAAAGATCACGCAGAACATCCGCTGATTACGCTTCAGCAACAAAACATAAACATAGCAGATGCGAACATCACTGTTCAGAAAAACATGAATAAACCCGATTTTTCAGGAAGGGTTTTTTCGCAAAGATTGTGGGGAGCCCCCGATCCGTTTACCGGGTTTTCATTTTCAGTAGGCGTCCCACTTTTTGCCGGCAGTTATTACAAAAACAAGATCAGAGCAGCCGGTGCTGAGCGCGATGTAGAAAAAAAGAAGCTGGACCTGGCAACCCGCCAATTTTCTATTGAGCAGAAAAAGGCTTTGACTGAAATTGAAAAAACGCTGGGCATGCTTAACTATTATGAAAAGACCGGGCTGAAGCAAGCAGACGAAATCATCAAAACCGCTTCCGTTAGTTACAATGCGGGTGAAATCAGCTTTGCGGAGTTAAGCCAGTTTATCAGCCAGGCCATTGAAACCAAACGAAATTATCTGGAGGTACTAAACAATTACAACCAGGCCGTTATTCTTTACAATTATTACAACAATAAATAAACAACACAGGAATGCAACTCAATAAAATTTTATTTCTCCTGATATTTGGCGCTACATTTCTATTTTCTTGCAAAAGCAGTATAGACAAGGGAGACGATGCGAACGCGGCAACAGGTGAGGCAAATGAACCACATGATGAAAGCACGGTCAGGCTCACCGCCGAACAGGCCAAAACGATTGGTTTGGAGTTTGGCCGAATAGAGAAAAAAGAACTCGCCAATGCTATTAAGACCAGCGGTATATTAAAGGTACCTAATCAAAACAAAGCCTTTGTAACCCCCTTGTACAGCGGCGTGGTAAAATCGCTGAAGATTGAGTTCGGTAGTCATGTTACCAAGGGGCAACCTATCGCCACCATTTACAATCCCGATTTGCTTAATATACAGCAACAGCTACAGCAATTGAGCATTGAGATTGAACTCTCTGAAAAGGAAGTGGCGCGCCAGCAGGAACTGGTCGAGGGCAATGCTGCACCCTTGAAAAATCTGCAGGGTGCAAGGTCAAGATTGGCGACCTTAAAAAGTCAGCACAGCAGCTTACGGAACCAGCTTTCAGAAATGGGAGCCTCCCAGCGTTTCTCGCCCGATATCGTTATTAAAGCACCGATCACGGGTACGGTTAGTGATGTATCTGCACAGATAGGAAGCAATGTGGCGCCGGGTACACCGATTGCGGAAATTGTCAATAATTCGCACATGCACCTTGATCTGTTTGTTTATGAAAAAGATTTGCCTAAATTGAAGATTGATCAAACGATTCACTTCACCATTACCAACAACGCTACAAAGGAGTATGATGCCAAAATCTTTTCCATTGGCTCAGCCTTTGAAAATAACAGTAAAACCATCCGGGTGCATGCAAACATAACGGGCGACAAAACCGGGCTGATAAATGGGATGAATGTGAGTGCTGTTGTGAGCCTTGATTCATCGAATCTGCCGGCTGTGCGTTCGGAAGCGATTGTAAGCGAAAGCGGACGGGATTATATATTTATCGTTGTAAATGAGGGAGCAAAAGGAGCGGACAAAGGCCATACGGAGTCAGACTTCGTATTCAGAAAGGTGCCGGTGATAAAGGGCACTACCAGCATCGGATATAGTGCCATTACCCCACTTGAAACGATACCTGAAAATGCGCGTGTGGTAACTACCGGTGCATTCTTTATTATGGGTATGCTTACCAATACGGAGGATCATGCGCATTGATTTCGTGGTCTGATCGATAAGCGGAGGAATCATGGGTGAACGTCGGATTTGGGCATGCTTCATTAAAGCCACAAGCGCGACGCTTGCGACTAAAGAAAGGAATAACCTGTGAGGTTGAACATGGGTTTGCGTGAGGGAAAAACCTGACAGGGTTGGGGTAAATTCTTTGTGATTCTTCGTGCCATCGTGCCTTGGTGGCAAAGAGAAAATGAACGTCATAAGCGCGACACTTGCGCCAAAGAAGGGTATAACCTGTAAAGTTGAGCTTAAGATTTGCGGAATGGAAGAACCTGACAAGGTTGAGCTGAATCCTTCGTGATTCTTCGTGCCATCGTGCCTTGGTGGCGAATAAAAAATTATTCTCACAAATGCCCCTTTCAGGAACCGAGGACTACATTAATTCTTCAGCGTTTCCTGATAGGTCATGACCCGGTAACCCGAAGTAGGAAGATCAAAGCGGGAGGAAGAAACCGCTTCATATGAAATCTTAGAAAGCGTAAACCTGAACTTCATACTTCCTGAAGTCATTTCGTACTGAACCGCCAGACCCGGAAGATTCTTAAACTGAACATCGTAAGAGATATTGGCTACCTTGGCATCGGGTGTGTACCAAACAATAAAGTTGGTGCCGTTGCTTAACTTGGCGATAGCCTTCTCACATTTAAATCCAGAAATCGTAGCCGTTTCTCCGGTAGATTCAAAGGTAATGCCATTATACTTTTTATTATTCGCTTCCCAATCTGCTGATGTTAGTGTAATCATCAGCTTTTGCCCACTGTAATCTTTCAGAATGGTTGCCGTTCCTTTGGCCGCATTATGTATGGTCGATTCCTTGCCCAGCCCACTTACCAAATCCACCCGGCTCAGGTTTCCTTTCAAATAAACCGTGGTGGTGGCACCGTCAAACATATCAGCCATCTTGGGCTGTCCGCTTCCTGTTTCTACAGCCATATTGTAAACCAGTACACCTTCTGAAAAAACCCGTTGTGCTTTTAATTGAATGGATGTAGCAACTAAAAATAATATTAAGAAATATTTTTTCATACTTGATTAATTCATCCTAAAGATAAGGAGTGAGGCCCAAAGGTTGCAAATAAAGTATAAATTACTTTTTCTTGTTGGCATCCACACGCTTGCGCATTTCCTTCAGCTTTTCATTCTGGTTTTGCATGGCATCTATCCGTTCCTGCCATTTACTCACCTTCGGCGGCTTCTTTTTATTTGCCTGCAACTTAGCCATCAGTTTATCATGATCAATGATATATGACTGAATAACAAACTGAATAAGCAGCGTGATGACGTTTGATACCGTATAATACCAGGTAAGCGCAGCAGGCATCCTGTTAAACACACCGAGCAACACCACCGGAAAAATAAATGGCATATACTTCATCATCGGATTACCCGTGTCCTGCATGTTTGCCATTCCGTATAAGGAAATAAGCAAACTGGTAACAACTGCCAGAATGGTAAACAAACTGATGTGTGATCCATAAAACGGAATATTGAAACTGAAATTCAATATAGAATCATAGGTAGAAAGGTCTTTGGCCCAAAGAAAGCTCTCGCCTCTCAATGATATATTCGAGTTGAAAAATGCATACAAGGCAAAGAATATCGGTATCTGTAGCAGCGCGGGAATACACCCACCGACCGGATTTACGCCGGCACTGCGATAAAGCTTCATTTGCTCCATAGCAAAGGCCTGCTTATCATCTCCAAACTTGGCCTTGAGTGCTTCCATTTCCGGCTTCAGCAATTTCATCTTAGCGCCACTTAGGTAACTCTGATAAGTAAGCGGCGAAATCAGCAAGCGTATAATAATGGTAAGCAGTGCAATGATGAGCCCGTAGCTGCTGATAAACTTGCTGAAAAAGTTGAATACCGGTAAAATGAATCCGCGGTTAATATATTTTACAAATGCAAAAATACCGTAGCCCAATGGTACCATATTATACATTTGATTTCCGTACGATTTCAGAATACCGTAATCACTGGGGCCATAATAAATAGCCATGGGTATGGTGGCATCAGCTGTAGCCGGAACCTTCAACTGCATGGTGGCATTGGCGATTCCTACTAAATGGGTGGAAGTATCCTTGGGAGTTTCCCAACTGATGGTACCCGATTCAAATTTGTTTTTGGCTACAAGACTATTGATAAAAAACTGTTGATTTAGTGCAATCCAGTCCACCGGCTTGCGAAAAGTCTTGTTATCTTTTCGGCCCGGAGACAGATTTTCAAAATCAAACTTCCCGTTCTCTACGAACGATACGTGCGATTGCTGGGTTTCCCAACTTAAGTCGCGCTCTTTTTGGGTAGCCTTAGCTGTCCAGTTAAACCGAAGAACATCATCCGAAAAAAGTCCTGCCCCATCCTTAAACCGGATATTGAAATCCATCATATAATCATCCGGGCTGATGATATATTGGTGCTCAATGGTGCTGCCACCGCTGGTTTGCAGCGTATAGGTAACAACATCTTTACCATCTTCAGTTTTTGCATCGGGCTGACGAGTGAAAAAAAGGTCCGAAGTCTGCACCGTACGATTGGCACGGGTATTAATCTTATAAGAGTA
>JBIQMB010000095.1:0-8933 GCA_044463745.1 Chitinophagaceae bacterium
GGTAATCGCAAATTCCGGTTTTTCTATCATGACCAGGGTATCTGTAATCGTGGCTTTACATCCCAGGTTGGATTCTACCGTTAAAGAAACAGGATACATCCCAGGCTTCGTATAAGTGAACTGTGGGTTTTTAGCTATAGAAGTATCAGCCGATGTGCCCGAAACGCCAAAGTCCCATTTCCATGCGTTTACGGTTCCGTATTTCGTGGTTGATTTATCGGTAAAAAAGACATCTGAATTAATACATTTGCCATCGAAATTAAAATCAGGAGAAAATCCGGGATATAGCCCCATAGTATTCTCCGCAGAGTCAGCACAATTATCGCCGCGGTTTACGATCAGTTTATATTTATAGGTTCCGGTGTCAGCAAAAGTGATTAAAGGTTTTTCCTCTTTTGAAGAGTCAATCAATACGCCATTTTTATCGAAAAACTCCCAATAGAATGTTTTGTTTTGTGGCGAAAAGTCGTCATTTTCAAATTGCACGTCGTAGCCATCACAGAATGTTCCTCTCGTAAACAATTGTGCAGTGGCGAAGTCGCAGTCCGAAACATTTATGATGAAATCTTTCCGGTGTGTGCTCAGTTTTTTACCATCGCGCCATGAGGTAACCGCAACAGTTACTACGTACCGGCCGGCCGGTGGTGCAATGCCGGATATTACGCCTGTATGTGGATCAATGGCAGCTTTTGGACCCAGCGGCTGTATGTCAGCGTAGGGCGAGCGATACGAAACGTAGCCATAAGGAGGCGGAGCCGGGTTAATATTGGTGGCGTTTTGTGCTGCACCACCGTTAAATGCTCCCTCAAATGCATATGATAATGAATCGCCGTCTTTATCTGTTGCGCGGAATTGCAAGTCGAATCCTTTGCCACCACAGACTGCGTCAATACTTTCAGAAAACTGAGGACTGTTATCAGGCTCAGGTGGAATTTCGCACGAAAAAGTACTCCCCGCGCCACTGTTCCCATTATTAAATATGTTGTCGATCGGCGTTATTCTACAGCATGTTTGATAAGTGGCCGTGTATCCTGATCTGTTGTCGGGTAATTCTACTTCCACACCGTAGGTAGCTGATTGGTAGCTTAGGCGTGGGCGATTAACCATGCATGATGAAAAAGGATTAACGGTTACTGATTGTGAGCCATCCATCCTTACGATTTTGGGTTGACCAGGGCCGGGAAATTGCTGATTGTTATCATTGTTAAATATGCCTATGTACACGTCAGGAGGCATGGCAGCGGCATCAGCCGGAGCAAAATCGTCTCTGAATAATTTCAGTGTAATTCTGTATTTGGAGGTGTTGGGCGCACTGCCCTTACCAAGGTAGGTGTAATACATCTCTCCTCCGATAATGTGCTTGGCTGATAAATACGATACACTTAAAATTAAAAGAAAGGAAAGAAATATTTTCTTCATTTGCTCAGAGTCTGTTTTCAGGCGACTCTAAAATTCGGAAATTATTTTCACAAAACGAACCCTTTTAGATCGGTTAAATGAAATTTTGTAAAAATTCTTTGAATTTCCGGTTGAATTTCTCTTCTTCTTCCCACATACCCATATGGGCAGAATCGTCCAGAATGTTTATGGAAGCTATGGCAGGCAATTGACTTTGTTTTAATGCCGCCTCCAGTGGCACTACTTTGTCATGCTTTCCGATCATGAAAAGAACCGGGATTGTTGACTGCTTCAATAAGGCCGAATGATCTGGGCGGTTAATCATCGCATGGTAATATTGAATAAGGGTTTCATCAGCCATGCCATCGGCAAGGTCAAGGAGACGCTGTATGTATTCAGGATGGCTTTTTTTTGAAGAATCTGAGAATAAATCAGGCGTGATCGTTTTAAGAAAAGCCTTACCTCCGTTGGATCTTATAAATCCGATTGATTTTTTTCTGGATTCTTTTTTATCATCTGTGTCTGCATAAGCAGAAGAATGCAATAGCCCAAAAGCCGCAAGATTCTCCATATACTTTTCTGCAAAAGCCATGGTGGTATAACCGCCCATGCTGTGCCCGAATACACTGTATTTTTCCTTGCCACCACATTCTTTTTGCGCTATGCGAAAGATAATATCTGCAAAATCCGCCAAAGATGGGCTGCCCTCTAAAGGTTCCGACTGCCCGCTTCCTGGCAGGTCGGGAACGATCAGCCTGTAATGATCTTTTAAAAAAGAAACCTGAGGGGCAAACACATTCCCATTTTCTCCAAAACCATGAATATGGAAAACCGTTGGTCCTGAACCTGCTACCTGATAAAAAATTTTCTTATTTTGAAATTCTATTTCGGCCATATAACTTTCTGTTTAGCGGATTATACAAAAAACTTCTGAAGATCAAAATCCCATTAAATGGAATCAGAGCAAGGTTCATGTTCTGTGGAAGGAAGAACCACATCGCTATCAGCAAGATTTGAGCCAGACCAAAAACAAAGAAATAATATTTGGGCCAGCGGCGGTGGCTGTGTACATAAAAGGCAGCCACAATATTGGTAGGCCATGCCCACAGCAGGTTATAATTGTCCTTGGTCATGTAATGATCGGTACCAAACCACATGAACAACAGTAGTACACCGATGAGCCCGCTAATGAAAAAAAGGAAACTGTCCAGGGCAGCCAAAAACCGGTTGATTCTTTCGTTTCGTGAAAAACTGAGAAATGCAAGTATCACAAACAGGCTGGCAAATATAAACAGTGGGTTATCGATATTATTGTGAGAGTGCGGAACGTATTCGTTTTTTAAGATAACTTCCTTATCAGCCACCAATGGCCTGTTGCCAACGGTAGCACTATCCCAGGCCATCATCAGGTAATCAGGCAGAAATAATGATTCTTCGGCCGTCATTTTTCTATCGAGCCTGCTGCCGAGTAGTATATCAATACCCAGTTTGCTCCAGCCTTTTTCATTCCGGTTCAGGTATTCATGTATGCCATCTCTGAAGGTTGTGTTTTCGGAAACAGGTGAACGGAAATGAAGAGAATCTCCAAGGACTTCTTCAAGAAGGTCGCCCAATCTTGTGGTACAATTATCAAAGGTGAAATCATACTTGTAAAACTTATTCGCCGGCAGTAGATTCCATTGCAGGTAATCTTTTATCTTTTGTTTTTCTTCACAGGTCAGGTCAAGTAGCTGTTCTGTTATACTTCTGTTTTCGATTTCGTACTGATATTCAAAAGCCCGGTAATCATCAACACTCACAAAGTATTTCAGCTTGCCGCGTGTGAATTTTGAATAAAAACCAGGCTCTTCGAAATTGAATGTTCCGTAGTTAAAAATCAGATCGCTGCCGGATGTGCTGTCAATGACCCGGAGCGCGCTGTGCCCGAAAGTGGAATACAATTCATCGCCCGGAGAGCAGGTTAGCAGACTAATCCGTAAGCCGCAATTTTGCGACATGACGGGCGTGCTGAGCGCCAGCATGAAAAAAATGGCAATTAAGTTCCGGAGGGTTTTTTTCAGAAGGTTAATCATCAGAATCTGCTGTAGTTAGGTGCTTCTTTTGTTATTTCCACATTGTGTGCGTGGCTTTCACGTACGCCTGAGTTGGTAATTTTTATAAACTGTGCTTTTTTAAGTTTGGTAAGGTTAGCGGCCCCGCAGTATCCCATCCCTGCACGCAAGCCGCCCGTAAACTGATACAGCACTTCGTGCAAATATCCTTTAAATGCAATTCTTCCTTCTATCCCTTCGGGAACATATTTTTTCACCTGGTCGGTTCCTCCCTGGAAATATCTGTCGCTACTGCCCTGCGACATAGCTCCCAGCGATCCCATGCCCCGGTATTGCTTAAATTTCCGTCCTTCGTAGATGATGGTTTCACCAGGGCTTTCATGCGTGCCGGCAAAAATGCTTCCCATCATCACGCAATCAGCACCTGCAGCCAGTGCTTTAACCACGTCGCCCGAATAGCGGATGCCACCATCTGCAATGATGCCGACCGAACTGTTCTTGAGTGCGTTAACCACATTCATTATAGCTGTTATCTGCGGTACGCCGGCTCCTGAAACTACGCGCGTGGTGCAGATAGAACCCGGGCCTATCCCCACTTTTACGGCGCTTGCTCCGGCGGCCTTTAAAGCCAGCGCGGCCTCGCCCGTAGCAATATTACCCGCAATTACTTCCAGGCTTTTAAAATTCTTTTTTATTTTTTTCAAGGTGTCGATAACGCCCTTTGTGTGCCCATGTGCACTATCGAGGGTGATGACGTCCACGCCTACCTGATGCAAAGCCGCCACACGATCCAGTGCGTCGGCAGTAATACCCACCGCGGCTCCTACCAGCAACCGTCCGTATCCGTCCTTGGTGGCTTCGGGATGATTTCTGATTTTTTCAATATCGCGAAAGGTGATCAATCCTTTTAGTACGCCCTGTTTATTTACCACAGGTAATTTTTCTATTTTATGTTTTCTGAGGATTTCCTGCGCTTGTACCAGGTCTGTTCCTTCCGGAGCTGTAATAAGATTTTCTTTGGTCATGATTTCGCTGACCTTTCTGTTCATATTCTCTTCAAAACGGAGATCCCGATTGGTAACAATGCCTTGCAGTTTACCTTTTTTATCAATTAAAGGGATGCCTCCGATCCTGTTTTCCTCCATCATCTTCAGAGCTTGTTTTACTGATGCATCTACCGGAAGCGTAATCGGGTCGATGATCATGCCACTCTCGCTTCTTTTAACCTTCCGTACCTGCGACGCCTGCTCTTCAATGCTCATGTTTTTATGCAGTATTCCTATGCCACCTTCGCGCGCCAATGCTATGGCCAGGTCGGCTTCCGTCACTGTATCCATCGCTGCGCTGAGGAAAGGAATATTGAGCTTTAAATTTTTTGTCAGTTTGCACGATATATCTACATCGCGGGGCAAAACTTCGCTATACGCCGGAACAAGAAGAATATCGTCGAAAGTAAGGGCTTCAGGAAAAGAAGCCGTTTGGTGGTTGGAGTTTTTATTTATTGTAGCCATGTGCAAAGGTAATTTATTTTTGTTTTTCCTGCCATGACATTTATTTTTTATTTAACTCAAATCATACAATTTTCCGGGTAGTGAGGTGATCATGCCTTTCATTTCAAGCATTAACAAGGCGCGGGCGGCGGTACTTCCGGTAAGCTGACTTTGGAGGTATATGTCATCTATGTGCTTTTGCCCTTCCTTTAAAAGATTGTACACCGTCATTTCATCTTCGGGCAGTTCCACAAATAATTCACGCTGTCTGGCGGCAGCTCCTTTTTCAGCCCTCATCCATCCCATTTCGTTAAGGATATCGTCGGCAGAAGTTACCAGTGCTGCTTTGTTTGTTTTAATCAGAAAATTGCATCCACTGCTTTTGGAGTCGCTCACCCTACCCGGATAAGCAAAAACATCCCGGTTATAGCCATTACCCAGCTCCGCTGTGATCAAGGATCCGCCTTTCATATCCGATTCAATCACCACAATGCAATCGCTCATGCCGGCCACAATTCGGTTTCGTGAAGGAAAATTTTGTTTATCCGGATTGGTTGATTGCCTGAATTCAGTAAGCAACCCGCCCGACGAAACCATCTGTTTGGCTATGGGTTTATTTAGTGACGGATAAATCCGATCCAGGCCATGCGCCAGTACGCCAACGGTTTTAATATTATTTTTTAGTGAGGCCCTGTGGGCAATGGTATCAATGCCAAAGGCAAGTCCGCTAATGATGGTGATATTTTCACCGGCCAATTCGTTAATTAGTTTCTCGCATACCGACCTCCCATATTCCGATGGATTACGGGTGCCTACGATGGCAACCACACGCTCAGCATTCAGATCAGCAGTGCCTTTGTAATACAGGAGTACCGGGCTATCGTAACAATGCAGCAGGCGTTTGGGGTAATCTTCCTCTTCGAAAAAAAGGGGTTTAATTTTATGTTTTTCAATAAACGCAACCTCTTTTTCTGCTTCCGAAAAATTAAAGTTTAAGATACTATCCATGCGCTTTGGCCCGATGCCTTCAATGGCTTCCAGATCTTTTTTCTTCGCCTTAAAAATATTTTCGGCCGAGCCAAAATACGATACCAACTGTTTTGTATAAACGTTTCCTATGCCGGGTATTATGGTGGCAGCTATCTGGTAAAGGAGCGCGTTATTCATAACCTTATTTAGTGTTATGCAATAATAAAAAATTAATCCCTCAGGAAGGAATGTATTTTGATCGATGGCTAAGATATAGCCTATAATTGTCGGTTCATTAAACGAACTCCGGTTGTTCTTACATCAAAGATGGGATTGGTAGAATGTATTGATTGCTTTACATCCATTCAACAACAGCGTTTAATTGGAAATTGAGATTGACAGCAGGAACCAAACAACACAAAAAACAACCATTCGTATATGAATCTCATTTTTCACTCCGTTTATGTCGCGTATCTTTGCCGAAAATTTGTAACCTATGAAGGTGTGTTTGCGCAGTAGTGTATTCGTTTTAGTTTATTTCATTTCCGCAGGTGTTTTTGCCCAGGATACCACCCAGTACATTGTTTCAGGGCGTACTAACAGTGTCGGGCAGCAAAGTAAACCCTATGTCATTTATATTTCGATAGATGGTTTGGGTAATGATTTCGCAGATAAATTTAACGCTGAGTTTTTAAAGAAAAAAAGAGAAGAAGGTGTGCAGGCTGCCTCAATGAAGCCCTCTTTCCCGTCGCTCACCTTTCCGAATCATTATACCCTTGCCACAGGCTTGTATCCTGCTCACCACGGGCTTGTAGGCAACTCTTTCAGAGCGGGAAAAAATGCTGAATTCTCCTATTCAACGCGCGACAAAAAAGCCGTTTCAAATCCGGGTTTTTATGGTGGGGTTCCGATTTGGGTATTGGCCGAAAAGCACAGGATGTTATCAGCCGCTTTTTATTGGGTAGGCTCCGAAGCGCCGGTTGATAGTACATTCGCTTCTTATTATTACAAATACAATGAAGCCATTTCAGTTGACCGAAGAATAGAGATTGTAAAGGAATGGCTTCAACTGCCTGAAGAGAGAAGGCCACATCTGATTATGTTTTATATGCCTGAAGTAGATCATCAGATACATGGACATGGGGTGGAATCGGATAGTACGAGGGCGGCTATTCAGTTGGTGGATTATACAATCAAGCGTATGAATGAAATGACCGACAGTTTGGGATTGCCGGTAAATTATATACTGGTTTCAGACCATGGCATGGCTGATGTGGATACAAAAAATCCTATTCTCATCCCGACAGCCCTGGATACTTCCAAATTTAAAATGAGTTATAACTCCACCTTTATACAGTTGTACGCAAAGGATAAAAAGGATGTAAAAAAGACCTATAAAAACTTGAAAAAAGAGGCGGTAAATTATTCCGTTTATCTTAAAACCAATACCCCCGCCAGGTGGCACTATCGGTCAAAGGATGATTGTTACAACCGTTTGGGTGATATTATACTGGTGGCAGATGAGGGTAAGGCATTCAATTTTTTCAATCGTCCAACCTTGCCGGGCGAGCATGGATATGATAATGACGCAGAATCAATGCAGGCTACCTTTTATGCATGGGGGCCGGCGTTTAAAGAAAAGTATCGGATTCCTTCATTTGAAAATATTCATGTTTACCCGGTGGTAGCACACCTTTTGGGGCTTCCTTTAATATGCGAAGTGGATGGGAAACTTGAAGTGCTTAAAGATATTTTGAGGTAATCAATCAAACTTATCTTTTCCATGGTTTCAGAAGTTCATCCCATGATGAAACCATCTTTTGATAATCGTACCTGCACATGTTCTGGCGTCGCTCGTCAATGGCAAGCACACCGGATGTAACAAGGTGATTATATTTTTGAGGGTTTTTGCCATATAAATGACATAAAATAATGTACGCCCTTTGCGCATTAAGCAGGTGTTCGTCGGCCAACAAGGTTGCCGATAGAAATTTTTGATTCTTACTCAAATTGAAGAACAGTTGAGCGCCGCTTAAAGCAATTTGTTCGAGCCGCTCATTACCTCTTGTAAAAAGATAGGTGGCAAAATTATCAGCCGATGCTTCTTCGCCGGCACTGGTAGGCAGATTAAAAATATCGATAAGCGCATGGCCTATTTCATGAAAAAGAATATACACCACGGCATCTGTTGTGTAGTCGAGCAGTTGTTTGCCCTGGTACTGTCCTTTCAGGCTGGTGTAGATGGCATTGATCATTTCAATTCCAAAATAAATCCTCTTTTCTCCGGGGTGATAATATGCGTTTGGGGTATTAATTTTTTTAAAGGTTATACTGACTCCCTGAGGCAACCGGAAAAGTGTATTCAGTGAATTGACAATGCTTTCGAGAACGCCATTGGAACGGATATAATCAATAGATGGGTTGGTTTGTAGCGAATTGTTATCACGCCTGTCTAAAGCAAATAAGAGTGAGAATTTAGCAGTTTCGGATAGTGTGGGTTTGCTGGCAGCCGTATTAGATGGTGCCGGAACCGTTTGACCGGCGTGATTAATGTGACTCCACACTCCATCCTTTAGAACCCGCGCTGTTCCGCCTCTAAAACTTACACCTGAATTGTAAATCATTGGTATAACCAACCTGCCTGCTTTGTCGATAAAACCGAATTTTCCATTAAACACCAGAGCTTTTCCTTCCGAAAAAGCCTGCACCGAAAAATAGGCGGGTTTGATTATTTCTGCTCCCGTATGGTTGATAAAGCCCCAGAGGCTGTTCTTTTTCACAGCAGCCATATTTTCCGAAAACGGTTTTACATCATCGTAGATCGGCAACACAACATATTGACCTGACTGATTAACAAAACCGAATTTACTGTTGGCTCCCTGTTGTGGTTTGAGCGGTTGCGAAAGGGCACAGAAAAATGAGATGAAAATGAAAACAAAGGTGAACAAAATTTTCATGTCATAAGAACAGTTGGTAATTCGCAAACATAATCAAACAAATGAGATTAAAAAACAGGGCATGGTTC
>JBIQMB010000096.1:0-7464 GCA_044463745.1 Chitinophagaceae bacterium
ATACCCTGCAGGGTGAGTATGGGCAGATATACGATAAGGATGATGATTTGCCCAAAGACCGCGCTGTTAGCCATTTTGGTGGCCGAAGTACTCACCTGATTGTTCATCTCCGCCTGGTCGATTTCTTTGACGACAGCGTATTTTTTACCGTGATGCAGTTGATGCAAAACGGCTTCTACAATGATGACAGCGCCATCTACTATCAATCCAAAATCCAGCGCTCCCAGGCTCATGAGATTTCCGCTCACTCCAAAAACATTCATCATGATAACGGCAAAGAGCATGGAGAGCGGAATGACGGATGCCACCAGAAATCCGGCGCGGAAATTTCCAAGAAAAAGAACAAGAATGAATACAACGATTAAGGCTCCTTCGGCAAGATTTTTTTCAACCGTGCTGATAGCGTTGTTCACCATTTTTGTTCTGTCCAGAAAAGCTTCGATGCGCACGCCTTCCGGAAGGGTCTTTTGAATTTCGGCAATCCGTGTTTTTACATTCTTAATCACTTCGCTGCTGTTGGCTCCTTTAAGCATCATCACTACAGCTCCGGCTACTTCTCCTACATCGTTATAGGTTATGGCGCCATAGCGGGTGGCGTATCCGATGCCTACTTCAGCCACATCTTTGATGAGTATGGGAATGCCATCCGATGTGGAAGTAACGGCGATGTTTTCGATATCCTGTTTGTTGCCAATTAGCCCTTCGCTTCGGATAAATAACACAGTAGGGCCTTTTTCTATATAGGTTCCACCGGTATTCTGATTATTGGCTTCCAGGGCGGTGAACACATCATGAATGGTTAATCCATACGATTGCAGTTTGTTGGAATTTACGGCGATTTCATATTGTTTCAGCTTACCGCCAAAGCTGCTGACTTCGGCAATACCGGCTACGCCTAATAATTGCCGGCGAATAATCCAATCCTGAATGGTTCGTAATTCTGTAACATCATATTTATCTTCATACCCTTTTTCTGCGCGGACAACGTATTGATAAATTTCGCCCAGTCCGGTTGATATAGGCCCTAATTCAGGCAAGCCCACGCCGGCAGGTATTTCGTCTTTTACAATCTGAAGCCTTTCTGAAACCTGCTGGCGCGCCCAATAGACATCTGTCTTATCGTCGAAAACAATGGTTACCAATGAAAGCCCGAAGCGTGAAAAACTTCTGATTTCTTTGATTCCGCTGATATTACTGTTGGCCTGTTCGATAGGGAAGGTGACCAGTCGCTCTATATCGGGCGCACCAAGAGCCGGCGCCACTGTTATCACCTGCACCTGATTGTCGGTAATGTCAGGTACGGCATCAATAGGAAGTTTGGTTAGTTCAAATATCCCGAACAAGATGAGAGCCAGGGTAAAAAGCCCTACAATCAGCTTATTCCGGATAGAAAAATCAATTATTTTATGTAGCATGATTTTATTATCTGTAATGGGTTTACAATTCATTGCATGCAAGGCGGACACAGGCCTGCCATACAAACAATAACAAGAAGTAATTATGTGATTCCTGAGCCCGTGTAGTTAGTTTGTGTACACGTCAGGGCATAAATCAGAAACAAATCATGCAAACCGGGGAGGCTGCCATATGTCAGATGTCATCAGGTTTTCTGCGAATGGTTCATTCGGCACCACCTTTTTATCCGTTTCATCTTCTGTAGAATCATTCATCAGCCTCAACGGTTTAGGTACCACCACAGCAATGCCCATAAAGCCTGAGTGAGTAATGAAGGGCAGTTGCTTATCCTTTTCAAAGTCATCATTATACGGGTGGCCATCAAGGTGATCGCTGTAATGCAGTATCAAAAAGTCTTTCAGGGATAAATCGGGCGATGAACATTTATGTTCATGATAATGTTCTATCAATAACGGTAATTTTAATAATTCCGAAAGTTCGGTAGTGGATAAAGCGTAGATTGACAGCAGTAATATCGTAAAGAGTTTTTTCAACGAAATAAAGATAGCAAAGTCTGTGTTCAGCTAATACCAAAATGTCCAGGATCATAAAAGCCTTTAGTATATTAATGATCGAAATCATACAAAATCATTCTTCTGCATCACTTTGGTTTTCTAACAGTTTCATCATTAACCCAATCCGGGTGGGATACTTTACCGTGGAAAAGTTACGCCGATTACCGAATGCAGCCCTTAAACAAGTCGTACATTTAGTACGACCGTGTTTTCAAAAACGAGCCTCTCTTCAAAACTTTTGGAAAGTCTGATTCCACTTTTCCGGTTAGCAAGAACCTGGCGAAACTTTCCAAAAGTATGTGAGATCTTTCCCTTCCTCGCCATGACTCCGGTATAGGACGCATCATTTTAAGTTTTAAAGACATGGAGTGTTCTTAAAAAGAGACGCTGCAAGGAAAAGAAATTGTCTCTTAATCCCAGAGGGATTAAATGTTTATAGAAAAAAAAAATAAAGCAGAACAATGACCCTGGAAGGGTCAAATGATTACAATTCTTCTTCTTTCCTCGTGGTGCCTCCAAAACGTAACGACGCGTTTTCAGCTCTAAAGACATGCACCTATGAAAAAAGGCGTCGCAAAAAATAAACATCATGCCTCTCTCCGAAACTTTTGGAAAGTCTGATTGCATCTTTTCCGGTTAGCAAGAACCAGGCGAAACTTTCCAAAAGTATGTGAGAGCTCAGAACCGCCGAAGCGGAGAAAAAAAGCGTCTCAACTTTTGGGAAGTTTAGAAAAGAGAATTCTTCTTTCTAGTTTCCTTTACTCAGGTAAAATGTGGGCAGCAAAGATCTGACTGCGACTTCCCAAAAGTTTAATAAGAGCTCACAGCCTTCTCTTCACCACAAAACGACGTGTTTTAATTTCTTAAGACATAACCAGCGTCCTTAAAGACGCCGCAAGAAGAGAAAAGTATTCCATAATCCCAGAGGGATTAAATATTTATAAAAAAACCAATGCTTTAAAAAATAACACTGAAGGATAAAACAATTACTTTCGTTCTCCCTTCTTCTCGGGGAGTTCGAAATAGGACATCGCTAAAGAAATGCATCTTCATTAAATATAGACACTGTAATGAAAAATTTTTAAATCAAAATAATATTAATAAATTTAAATCAGCAAATGCCACTGCCGCGCGGGAAGTACTCCTAATCCTTCTTTCTTTTTAAACCTTGATCCATGAAACGACTCAACATCTTCATTATAGCGGCCGCTACACTCATTATTTCAGCAGCACAGTGTAAAAAAGGCGAAGAGCAGTTTGGCTCGAACGACATTTATTTCAGATGTAAAATAAACGGGCAAACCTATATTCCAACAAGCCGTGGAATAACATGCACGATTTATCAGGATACGATTTTTTTATTGGGTGGGAATAATGGTTTTAAGGTATTAGGCATCGGCATTAATGACAACGACCACATCAGATGTACAATCTATGACCTGAATGATAAGATTGGCAGAAGGGGAGATTATAAAAACAGTACGATAGTCGACGACCGTTATTTTACAGATGAATTGCATACTGGTAAGCTAATTATTCAATCGATTGATAAAGAGAAGAGAACTATACAGGGCACCTTTCATTTTAAGGCGTATAATGCTTACCGAAACGATTCCGTAACTGTTACTGACGGAAAATTCAGATTGAAATATACTACGAACTGATTTGTATGCGAAAACAAAAAAAGAATCGTCATGAAATCAATATTTACAAAATCGTTCTTCTGCAACACTTTGGTTTTTCTAACAGTTTCATCATTAGCCCAATCCGGGTGGGATACTTTACCGTGGAAAAGTTACGCCGATTACCGAATGCAGCCCTTAAACAAGTCGTACATTTAGTACGACCGTGTTTTCAAAAACGAGCCTCTCTTCAAAACTTTTGGAAAGTCTGATTCCACTTTTCCGGTTAGCAAGAACCTGGCGAAACTTTCCAAAAGTATGTGAGATCTTTCCCTTCCTCGCCATGACTCCGGTATAGGACGCATCATTTTAAGTTTTAAAGACATGGAGTGTTCTTAAAAAGAGACGCTGCAAGGAAAAGAAATTGTCTCTTAATCCCAGAGGGATTAAATGTTTATAGAAAAAAAAATAAAGCAGAATAATGACCCTGGAAGGGTCAAATGATTATAATTCTTCTTCTTTCCTCGTGGTGCCTCCAAAACGTAACGACGCGTTTTCTGTTTTAAAGACTTGCAGCATCTCTGAAAAAAGGCCCTGCAATAAAGAAAATAAGCTGTCTCCCGTCAATGGTTTCTTTATCATGTACGAAATGATTCTTATTCACTTCATACCGATTTCCATTTTCGGGAAGACAGCTTAGTACCTAACCAAAACTATTATTTGTTGATAAAAAGATTTGCTTTGGGCTTCATCTTATCATCGGTTGCATTCTTTACTCCTGTAAGCCAAACGGTATAAATTTTACCCTTATCCAACTGAACATCTTTCAATTCAAGCAGTACAGATTTATCTCCGGCATTAATAATCTTAAATGAAGTTTTTTTGGCATCCAGTTCCTTAAAATCCGCAGCACTTTTATATGCTACATTCTCAGCCAGCTTCACATCATCCGAAGTAGTAAAATCCAGCTTATCCGTTCCGACTGTCAAGTTCACAAATCTGATTTTTGCTTTGTTATCCGCAGGTGTAGTCAGATTGTCGGTAACCTGCAAAAGTTCAGCAGCTCCGCTTTCCGAAGCATTGACAGCAAACAGAGAGTAGCTTTTATTCTTTTCTACAGTGAGTGACTTTTTAAAAAGCGATTGATTGCTTTTGCTCTTTAATTCAATCGAACGATTGCCGGCCCAAACGTTTTTATACAGAAAAGTATCACGGTAAGCAAGCGGCTTATTATTCACTTTTTGGGTGTCGATATAAAAGTTTAATGAGTCGGCCGCAGTAGCTGCATTCAAGAAGGCAACACGTGCCAGATCAGGCAGTGGCGTTCCGTCCTTATCCTTATTACACCCGGTTGATAATACAGCTACAGAAACGGCTAAAATTAAGATTGCCATGAGGTTCGTTTTCAATTTCATCTTCATAACGATTTGATTTTTTTTGTGATTTTTAAATTGTTATTAAATCTTTTCAACCAAAACACATCGGAAGATGAAAATGCTACATTCGCCTTCCAAAAAAAAATAAAAAAAATAATTGTTTGCTCTTGTAGCGTTTTTGTGAAAAAGCGTGTTTATATATATGCAAACAGATTTTAGGCCCCTGAAAACCGACTTGAAACATTGAATACTGAAAAGGATTTATTAGAAGAGTTGATTCGTTGTCAGCATGATCCTGGTGAAAAGGAGAAAGAGCGGTTTTATAAACACTACTGGGGTTATCTCATGGCGGTAGCGCTGCGCTATGTAGGAAATAAAGATCTGGCGTCAATGGTGGTTAATGATAGTTTTTTGAAAATCTTTAAGAATCTGAATTCCTTTCAATGTGAGGATCAAACCAATTATCACAAGGCAATAAAAGGATGGATGGCGAAGATCACTGTAAGGACGGCGCTGAATGAGCTGCGCAGGCATGACCGAAATAATTCGTACATGGAACTATCAGATACGAATGTCGGAAAAATGCACCTAACCATGCCGGACAGAATTCATGAAGAAAATGTCTGGAAAATGATTAACAGTTTATCATCGAATCTGAAGCAGGTTTTCCAGCTATACGAAATAGAAGGATTTAGTCATGAAGAGATCGGGGAATTGCTTGGAATATCAACCAGCTCGAGCCGCGTATATCTAACGAGGGCACGCGAAAAATTAAAAAGCCTCTATATGACATTAATGGCTTAAGATTATGGAAAAAGAAGAAAAAGCATTTTTTGACCTGCTGAAGAGCGAAATCCGGGACTTCGAACTCCCTTATGAGGAAGGTAGGTGGGAAGAATTTAAAAACATGGACGAAAATATTCGTACTGTTGCTGTTACGAACCGTCCGTCGGTCACCAAAAATATTTATTTTAAAATGGCTGCTGCTGCGGCAGTTCTTCTGTGTCTGGTCTTATTTTTGTCTGAGAAACAATCCGTGAATCGCATAAGCCAGCACACTGTTTCAGCAGTTTCTGAAAATCAGGGAACTCATTTTCCGATAGCAGAAAAAAAAGAAGACGTTCAGGTTGATGGCAATTCCCGGCAGGATGAAATGAAACATAATACCGGAATTCCCCGGCCCGGCTTTACTGCGAAATCATCAGCACATGAAAGTGAAAACATTCATGATCCTGTGTTTTTAACAACAAACACTGTGGCTTCCTTAGGCGACGGAAAAATGGAAGCAGTCATAACAATGGATCAGTCACTTACGATTTATAAAAGCATAATAAACGGTAAAGAAAAAGCGATTTCCAAAATGCCGGGCTATATCCTTCCTGTGTATTACGGCAGCAAGAACGATAGGGATGCAATTAGCCAAAGTAAAAAATGGCAGTTCGGTTTGGGAGTGGGTTCGTCTTTTAAAGAAGATAAAATGAACATGGAGGCGGGATTGGTTTCACAATATCATTTGTCTAAGGTCATCAGTCTTACCGGAGGATTACGTTATTCAGAAATAACGGCCAATTACCAGATGGATCAACCCGTTCAGACAACCATGAATTCAAGAATCGTAAAGCAGGCAGCGGACCTGAAAGTAATGGAATTGCCCCTGGCTCTTCAATACAAGCCCATAGATGGTTGGTACGCCTCGGCGGGTATTTCATTCTCAACAGTATTACAAGAAAACAGGATAACGAAAGTGGAATCAGATGTGGTGAAGGAAAGAACATCAACCGACCCGCAAACGGGGCAAACGCTTACGGTTTTACACACAGAAACCATGAGCACCACCCAAAAATCTACTGCCACAGATTTCAAGGGACAGGGCAACCTGAACTATCTCAATTTTGCCATCGGCCGTGAACAGCCACTCAGCCGTTCTACACACTTATTGATTGAGCCTTTTATCAAACTTCCTACCGGTGCCTTTGCCAAAAAGGATATTGATTTAATGCAATCGGGGTTAAGGGTGAAGGTGGTTTTTTGATAAGGTAATCCGTCAGGCGGACTGCATCCGGCCGACGGAGGTGCGATCGGTAACTCAATCCGGTCTTCACGCTAAGCGTGGATTTGCGCGGATGCAAGCGGCAAGAACGGTAAGGATAATCTGAACCCGTCAGGTGGACTGTAGCCGGCCGACGGGGATGTAGCCGGTAACGAAATCCGGTCTTCACGCTAAGCTTGGGTATTGCGGGCAGGCAAGCGGCAAGAACGGTAAGGATAATCTGAACCCATCAGGCGGACTGCATCCGTCCGACGGGGATGCTGCCGGTAACGAAATCCGGTCTTCACGCTAAGCTTGGGTATTGCGGGCAGGCAAGCGGCAAGAACGGTAAGGATAATCTGGACCCATCAGGTGGACTGTAGCCGGCCGACGGGGATGCGATCGGTAACTCAATCCGGTCTTCACGCTAAGCTTGGGTATTGCGGGCAGGCAAGCGGCAAGAACGG
>JBIQMB010000096.1:7564-8929 GCA_044463745.1 Chitinophagaceae bacterium
GCGGCAAGAACGGTAAGGATAATCTGGACCCATCAGGTGGACTGTAGCCGGCCGATGGAGGTATATCCACTGCCATACATCGATTTTCTTCTCATTAAGAGGCCATTTTTCAAATCATAATCAGTCAAAATTTTCGCCCGCAAAATCCATTTGTTAGGCACTCCCGGCATCGGAAAATCAAATAACATTAAATGTCAAAAATTATTTGTATATTCCTAACATGACAAAATATAATAAAATTCAATTTGTGATCTTTGAAACATCACTTAAACCCGAGCCTTTTTTCGAAAGATGGAAAGACTATAAAAGATCGCGAAACAGTGATGTGGATGTAACCATTCAGCAAAGCAAAAATAAAAACACTTATCGGTACATTGCCCAGCATCGGGTGTCAGGCGATGAGATAAAATTTATTTTTGCGCGTGGAAAAAACAAAACCGGTGTAGCTCAAAAAAGCATCAAATTAAATCTGGCCGGGGGATATACCTTGCTACAATCAGAGAGAACTGACGGAGCCTACAAAAATGAAAACAAGGTTATAGCATTTATCACGGATCCGAGGGCTGATCTGAAAATGTTTAAAGAATTAGGGGAAGAAGGTAAACTAAACATTTATGAGCCTTATTACCACAATTGTAAGTTTGAGTATATTTTGGAATACTTTGTAAAAAGTGATAAGACCGATGTGCTGGTAGAACAATTGCAAAATCTGGAGGCCATCGACGTCGCGGTTTACGAGGAGTTCAAAACCGTAAACAATGAAAACGAACCGGAAAAAGAAGAAGAGTTCTATGAGTGGCCTTCGTTCTAAGGTGTAGGACATTATCCATGATTGAACATTTTTGCTGGTGTTGTTCGGCATGTTATACTTCTCGCCGGATCAAAATGTAACATGATTAGCACTGATTAATTCACGATTCCGATTTTTCACCTTATGGCCAAAGTTATTAAAAAATAGAGTTCTCAGATAAGCCATAACGTGCAAAAATAACCGCTAAATATCTCTTGTACGCAATATTGCCGTCAGCTTTAGCGGGACGGAACAGAAGTTTAGGCCTCATAGTTTTACTTATCATTCAAACCCATTCGGAAAAGAGTCGTAAACGGTGCCCTAAATCTGCCTGCACAAGAATAAAAAAAATGTGGCTAAAGCCATATCCATATGTTCTTTCAAACCGTCGGTTAAAACCGACGGCAATAGATTTAATTGTTACCATGCTTTCCACAGCACTAATAATGTTATATGATTAGGCATTGATTAATCACAATTCCATGCAATGTAGAGTATAATCACAGCGCATGCCGAACAATAGATAACGCGAATTTGTAATCCGCTCTAAAAAGGAATGAACGGGATTATAAATC
>JBIQMB010000097.1:0-8922 GCA_044463745.1 Chitinophagaceae bacterium
ACGGAGCTCCAGCTCCGTGTTTTTAATGAACAGAGCAGGAACTCTGTTCTCCCAAGTGGAGAAAAGGTTCCAAACATTTATCGATACACATCCAATAACCCATCAGGAAGGTTTACAAAAACCTGTCTTTTCTTTCGGTCAAATTTTATTACCGATTCTTCGTGAAGCGGAATCCATGCTTCCTTCTCCTCAAATTCTATTCTGCAAAGGGTTTGATGCGGCTGTTCTATTACTTCAAGTATTTCACCCAGAGGTTTCTTGTTTTCCATTATGATATAACCAAGCAGTGATATGGCAGAATTACCGGATGCCAGGCGTTTAAAGTCTTCTTCTTTGAGCCATACCTCTTTTTTCAAAAAGGCCCGTGCCGCTTCCACGGTGGTAATCCCTTCCAGTTCTAAAAAGGTTTGATCAGAAGATTTGGCAGAGGCAGCATGAATGAACCATGGCAAAAATGAATCGGGTGTTTCATCTTCCATGAAAATGGCTTCTGTCTTTTCCAATGCTGTTTTTCGGTCGAGTGAGTGCTGCAATATCATCTTGCCTGAAACCCCATGAGTACCTGCTATTTTACCAATTTTGAAATATTCCATGTTGGCAAAAATAAGCCGTAGAATCAGTACTTGAGCATTTGATCCGATAAAGGATCGATTGACAAAATTGAATAATCAGAAACCCAAAAGGAGAGACGATCCGGTCAACCTAAACCCCCATAAAATCGCGCAACGGACCGCTAAGGGAAAGTGTTCTTAATTTGGAAAGTGCTTTATCTTTAATTTGGCGCACCCGCTCACGTGTGAGCATGTACATATCTGCAATGTCTTCCAGCACCATCGGATCGCGTCCGCCGAGGCCGTACACCAGGCAGATAACCTCGCGCTGACGTGGGGTAAGTATGGAAAGGGATCTTTCTACTTCATAAGCAAGGCTGTCATCATAATCCATCTTTTTGTCAGCCATTTCGGCATTCTTGTTTTCAATTATATCTATGAATGAGCTGTCATCCCCTTCTCCCAGCGGAGTATCCATACTAATGTGTCTGGTGGATGCATTCATTGTTTCGGCAATTTCATCCGGATCCATCTTAAGGTAAGTTGCGATCTCTTCCACCGAGGGCGGACGCTCTAACTCCTGCTCCAAATGTGCATGAGCTTTGGTAATGCGGGCAGTGAGTCCCACCTTGTTCAAGGGTAGCCGCACAATCCTTGCGTTTTCAGCTATGGCCTGCATAATGCTTTGCCTGATCCACCACACGGCATAGGATATAAATTTAAAACCGCGTGTTTCGTCAAACCGTTGAGCCGCCTTGATTAAACCCAGGTTTCCTTCATTGATAAGATCGGATAGGGTAAGACCCTGGTTTTGATATTGTTTAGCCACCGAAACCACAAATCTGAGATTTGCCTTCGTAAGGGTGTCCAGCGCATTTTGATCACCCATACGTATCAGTTCAGCTAATCTGACTTCATCCTCGGGCGTTAGCAGATCTACTTTTCCAATTTCCTGCAGGTATTTTTCTAAGCCGTCACTCTCTCTGTTCGTTATCGATTTTGAAATCTTTAGCTGACGCATACTCATACGAAGTACTTTTTAGTTTTGGTTTTAAAATGGGAAATGACTTACTATTTGTAAACGTCAAACGGGTTGTTAAAAGTATATCTATCCCAAAATATTTAAATTTCTTTACTTATGTTTCGGCTTCAAAAAGAGTTCTGATAAATAATTTTAAAATAATCTGCGGAAATATCTTATATTTTGCTGGTTACGTATAAATTATTCTCTATTATTGCAGATACCCAAAACCATTCTTAATTAAAATAATGAGTAAAAAAGTCAAATACAGTCTTGAATACCCGGTACGGTGTTCGCCAACCATTTTGTATAATTTCTTAACCACGTCTTCCGGATTGCAGGAATGGTTTGCTGATAAGGTTGAAGACAGCGAAAATGGATTCGATTTCTCTTGGTCTGAAAGTTCAGAACATGCCACAATTCTGGAAAAAGAGGAAAACGTTTTTGTACGCTATCATTGGGATGACTCGCCCGACGATGAGTATTTTGAATTTCGGATTGATAAATCTGAAATAACCAACCAAACCATATTGGTTATCACAGATTTTGCTGATAAGAGAGAGGTGAAAGATGCCAGCCTGCTTTGGGAAACGCAGGTTAAAGACCTTTTTTACAGAATAGGAAATTAAAGCATATTACCATTTACTTATTTACCAAAAATAATATTAACCGGGGAAAATCTCCGATGAGAAGGTTTGTTGTCTGACCAATAAACTACTTTAGTGAAAGTAGCTTCGTTTTGATACTGACTATGCGAGATCGATTTCACAAACAGGATAGACCATAAAGAATATTGCATTGGGTGCTCCGGGTTTCATTCAAAGGTGTTCGTTTTAACCGCGATGCGGATTCTATTTCATACTTCTCTTGAGTAACTGAGCATTAAAGGCTACCACAATGGTACTCAGGCTCATGAGCACCGCACCGAAAGCCGGACTCAACATGATGCTCCACTTATACAAAACGCCGGCCGCCAACGGGATGGCCAATATGTTATATCCTGCGGCCCACCAAAGGTTCTGGATCATTTTATTGTAGGTGGCTTTTCCAAAAAGAATCAGATTGGCAATGTCTTTCGGATTCGAATTCACAAGAATAATATCGGCTGTTTCGGCTGCCACATCCGTGCCTGATCCTACCGCAATGCCCACATTGGCCTGTGCCAGAGCTGGTGCATCGTTTACACCGTCGCCGGTCATAGCTATGAATTCTCCCTGATCCTGTAGTTCCTTGATTTTTTCTAATTTTTGATGCGGAAGAACATTCGCAATATATCCGTCCATTTTTAATTTTTCGCTCACCTGCTTAGCCACTTTATCATTGTCGCCCGTTAGTAATAGATTTTTGATCCCGGAATCTTTGAGCGTTCGGATGGCTTCAGCGGAATCCTCTCTTATCTCATCAGCAAAAACAAAGTAGCCACTAATCTTTTCGTCAATGATTATATAAACGACTGTTCCCGTTACATTTTCTGCTTCAGGTACAGACTCCAATTTCTTTTCTTTCAGGTAATTGGGACCTACCACCTTTATACTCCTTCCATCTATGGTACCCTCCAAACCCTGACCTGGAAGGTATTTAAAATCAGCAGCCTTCGGCACCTCCAGATTCAATTCTTTAACCCGACGCATAATGCCTGCTGCTATGTAGTGTTCGGAGTGCTGTTCAAGTCCGGCAGCCAGACGCAGTATTTCATTATCCGTAAAATCTTTATCTGTTACCTGTATTTTTTGCAAATGATGGGTTCCTTTGGTTAGTGTTCCTGTTTTATCAAATACAATCGTTGAAATAAGTCGCGCATTTTCAAAAGCCGTTCTGTTTCTGATCAACAGGCCTTTTTGAGCAGATACAGATGTAGAAATGGCTACAACTAAAGGAACTGCAAGACCCAGTGCATGCGGACAAGAAATGACCATGACGGTAACCATGCGTTCAAGCGCAAAAACAAATGAAAAGCCGAGAGCTAACCATATTATCAGGGTAAGCACGCCACCACCAAGTGCTACAAAAGTTAATATCTTAGCAGCCCTGTCCGCAAAGGACTGGGTTTTTGATTTTACTTTCTGGGCTTCTTCTACCAGCTTTACCACCTTATTCAGATAACTATCTTCACCTGTGCTTGTTACCTGTACGGCCAGAGAGCCATGCTGGTTTACAGAGCCACCGATAACCTTGCTTTCTTTTCCTTTTTTGACCGGAACACTTTCGCCCGTTAGCATGCTTTCATCCACATGGCTTTCGCCGTCCGTTACAATTCCGTCCACAGGAATTTTTTCCCCGGGTTTTATCGTGATGATATCATTCGGTTTTAACTGACTTACCGGCACTTCCAGCGTCTGACCGTTTTTAGAAAGATGAGCGGTGGCCGGCATCATCTGCACCAGCAGTTCCAGCGACCGTGAAGCACCCATGACGGATTTCATTTCCAGATAATGGCCTATCAGCATAACATCTATCAGGGTAGCCATTTCCCAGTAAAAATCCATTCCGGGTAAGCCAAAAGTGACAGCAACACTGTATGCCCAGGCTACTGTAATGGCAATACCGATCAGGGTCATCATCCCAATTGCACGATCTTTTATTTCATCAACCAATCCTTTTAGAAAAGGATAACCACCATAGAAGAAAATAAAGGTAGAAAGCGCGGAGAGAACATACTTGTCGCCGGTAAAAGCCAGTTCATACCCCAGCCACTTTTGTATCATCGGCGATAAAATCAATACGGGTACAGAAACGATGGTTGAAATGATAAATCGTTTCAGAAAATCGGCGGTATGGTGGCCTTCATGCTTATCATGATCACCGCTATGATGATGATCTGATGCCGCTGTATGCTCGTGATTGTGGTTTTGTTGCGAGTGATGATGTAGGTGTTTTTCCATTTAAATTGATTTAAGACGAGCGTTTACGCTGTGCATTGAATACTTTTGCTATGGGTTTCACAATAACCTGTTCAAATTTAGCAAAAACATATCTGAGCCGTAAAAACCGGACAAAAGGACTATTCTATTTTAAGATATAACCAATCTTTATTAAGATGAATTATTTTTCAGATTGATAATGATTTAAATTTGCCACCTTAACACAAAAAAGACTTGATTATCACGGCCTCGCCCGATCTCATCCATGTTTAAGAAGCTTGACATACTCATTTTAAAAGCGTTTACAGGGCCGTTTATTGCCACTTTTTTTATTACGCTCTTTGTTTTTATGATGCAGATTTTGTGGAAGTACATCGATGACCTGGTTGGTAAGGGGTTGGATATACTTACACTGCTCGAATTTTTGGTTTATGCCAGTGCCACACTCGTAACCCTTGCCATGCCCATATCCATTTTGCTAAGCAGCATCATGACTTTTGGTAAGCTGGGCGAAAACTTTGAACTGGTAGCCATCAAGTCTTCCGGAATTTCGCTCCTTCGATTTATGCGTCCTCTGTTAATCGTGAGTATCTTTCTTTCCGGCATTGCTTTCTTGTTTGCAAATAATATCGCCCCGGTAGCAAACCTCAAATTTGCCAGAATTTATTATGATATTTACCAGAAGAGTCCGGCATTTGATCTTCGGCCCGGTGTGTTTTACAATGGGTTTACCGGTTACTCAATCAAGGTTGCGCAAAAGAAACAGGATAGCCTTTTGACAGATGTCATTATTTATGAACAATCAAACTCGCCTATTGATAACACCATCTACGCAGAGGCGGGTAAGATGATCTTAAGTAATGATAAAAATTTTCTCGAATTTCATTTGAACGATGGGCACCGATATTCGGAAGAGTATGATTATGACCCGCAAAAAGTAGAATTCGTTACCCTTGGGTTTGAGTCTTATACTAAATTGTTCGACATGCGCCAGCTAAACATGAGTAAGACATCGGACAGTTTGTTTATGAATAACATTCGGATGAAGAGCATGCGTCAGTTGACGGAAGACATGGACTCGTTAAGGAAAGTACCCGACAGCATGACCCGCAATCTGCGCAAAAACCTGAGTAGTTATGTTAAGATTGATTACTTCCGTGATACACCTGTTCAGAAGTCTGCGACCGTGCCGATAATAGGCGCTGTCAGCGATTCTTCCACCTTCGAAAGTCTCATTCCTGACTCTCTGAAAGTGATTCTGCGTAGCTCAGCCATCAGCAGGCTAAATTCCATGCAAAACATGGTGGCCGGTTCTACAGCTCAGTACAAAGAAATAAGGTCAGAGATGGTTATGAATGGTATGGAACGCAATAAAAAAGTTTCCATTTCAATAGCCTGTATCGTTTTGTTTTTTATAGGAGCGCCGCTGGGCTCCATCATACGCAAGGGCGGGCTGGGTATGCCCTTGGTGATGGCGTTGATATTCTTCATGATTTTTTATCTGCTCAGTATTTTCGGAGAAAAATTTGCCAAAGATCAGATTGTTTCACCCTTTTTCGGGTTATGGTTACCGGTGATCGTTCTTACGCCGGTCGGCTTTTTTCTTACCTATAAGGCCATGCACGATTCGCGATTATTCAACAAGGAATTTTATTATCGATTGGGCAAAAAAATAAGGCAGTTCACATTCAAAAGAGCCTGATTTTTCTTGAAGGTATTAATATCAAATAAAGAATGGAGAGGGCTATAATAGACTCAGCCTTTGAGTAGAGGCATTCTTTTTTTAAATGCAACTGATTCAAAGGCTGATTATTGAAAAGCAATCTGACGCAAATGTAAGGATACTTTTAGAGAATAAATAAAAAATAATGCGAATTAAAGGAATTCTTTTATTTATTCCCTTTTTCAAAATTGGTATATTCGTGCCCTTCTAAATTATAAATATTTCATTATGGATAAATGGAAAGCATATTGCGAGGAAAACAAAGAAAGGTTTTTAACCGAAATGATGGATTTATTAAAAATACCATCTGTTAGTGCACAATCAGAACATAAGAAGGATATGGCAGCATGTGCAGAGGCTGTTAAGAAAAGCATGCTTGATGCAGGAGCAGACCGTGCTGAGGTAATGGCTACAGATGGTCATCCGGTTGTATATGGCGAAAAAATCATTGATCCTGCCAAACCCACCGTACTCGTTTACGGTCATTATGATGTACAACCACCCGAGCCCCTCGAACTCTGGGAAACGCCTCCCTTTGAGCCCACCATTAAAAATGGAAAGGTTTATGCGCGAGGCTCAGCCGATGACAAAGGCCAGTTTTTTATGCATATAAAAGCGCTGGAAGTTTTGACGAAAACCCAATCTATGGAAACAAATATCAAGTTTCTGATAGAGGGTGAAGAAGAAATCGGATCGCCAAGCCTGGGAAAGTTTGTTCATGAACGCAAGGACATGCTTAAGGCGGATGTGATCCTTATCAGCGACAGCGCCATGTTGAGCATGGAGACGCCTTCGCTGGATATCGGTGTACGAGGATTATCGTACATAGAGGTTGAAGTAACCGGAGCAGATCGCGATTTGCATAGTGGTACTTATGGAGGAGCGGTAGCCAATCCGATCACAATATTATCAAAGATGATAGCTGCCTGCCATGATGAAAACAATCACATTACCATTCCAGGTTTTTATGATGATGTGGCAACGGTAAGCGAAGCGGAAAGAAAACTCTTGAACCAGGCACCTTACGATGAAGAGGAATACAAAAAGGAAATAGGTATTGAAGATGTTTGGGGCGAAAAGGGATACACCACTTATGAGAGAACGGGAATCAGGCCTACATTGGAGGTAAATGGAATTTGGGGAGGATATACGGGCGAAGGGTCCAAGACGGTTTTGCCCTCCAAAGCCACAGCTAAGATATCAGCGCGACTTGTTCCCAATCAGTCTTCGAAAAAAATGACCGAATTGTTGCTGAACTATTTTGAGTCGGCTGCTCCCAAATCGGTTACCGTTAAAGCCCGTGAACACCACGGTGGAGAACCTTACATGACACCCATAGACAGTAAGGGATATCAGGCTGCTTCAAAGGCAATTGAAAAAACCTTTGGTAAACCACCTGTTCCGGTCAGGGGCGGAGGCAGTATCCCGATCTGCTCTTTGCTTGAAAAAGAGCTGGGAATCAAAATTATCTTTATGGGATTTGGTTTAGATAGCGATAACCTTCATTCGCCCAATGAAAAATATGGCATCGAAAACTTTTATAAGGGAATAGAAACCATTCCTTATTTCCATAAATACTTTGCAGAGTAAGCCTGCATTTTAATATATTTATATGGATGGTATCCACCCTGTTTGTTTGCAGGGTGGATTTTTTTGCCTGAACAATCACACCATTTTGTTTTAGGGGCGGAGCAACGCTTTAGACAAACTCTGATCGCTTTCTGCGCGTCTTTTTAGCAATAAAAAAATGACTTTTCCGTTTAGTCTACTGCTTAATAAATACGGAATTAACATAATAAAATATTTAAGCCTTCCCCGATTTAATTTGAATTAACCATATTTGCACATAAACACCTGCCATGTCTGTTACTAAATACTTTCTTATTATTCTGTTTTCATTCGGTGCTCTTTCATTGCAAGCCCAGAATTTTTGGGTAGATATTTTTGCCGGTCCGATGAATTATCAAGGTGATCTACAAGACAAGCGGTATACATTTGAGCAGGCACATATAGCAGGAGGAGCAGGAATTACCTATGACATCAGCGATCGGTTTTCTTCAAGATTTCATATTCTGTTTGGGAAAATATCGGCCGATGATAAATACGGAAAAAATGCTGAACGCAACCTGAATTTTTCCTCTTCGATTTTTGAAGCAAATGCAGCACTTCAATATTATTTTTATCCCTTAAACAGCCGGTCGGTTACCCCTTACGTTTTTGCAGGATTGGGCGTATTTCATTTCAATCCATATACCAGAGACACAACCGATTCCAAATACTTTTTAAAACCATTGAGCACAGAAGGGCAGGGGTTTGTACAGGGAAGAAGCCCTTACAGCCTTACCCAGATTGCCATTCCGTTTGGAGCAGGACTAAAATTATCATTAACTGATGATATCAATGTAGGATTGGAAGTTGGATTTAGAAAAACATTTACGGACTACCTGGATGATGTGAGTAAAACATATGTTGAAAGGTCAGTATTACTTGCTAACAGAGGCCCGAAGGCTGTTGAACTCGCTTATCGAAGCGGAGAATTAAAAAATGGAAATACTTATCCGGATCCGAATGTGGATGTTATTATTCGCGGAAATCCTAAGTCGCTCGACTGGTATTATTTTACAGCACTCACACTTTCATTCAGGCTAAGCGATGCCAACAAAATGGTTTCGGGCAGAACAAAATGGCAAAAACAATACGATTGTCCGGCGTTTTAAGCGACTGACGACCAATCGTAAAACCACCTGACTCAAGATTTCTTCGTCT
>JBIQMB010000098.1:0-8917 GCA_044463745.1 Chitinophagaceae bacterium
ACCCAATATATTTGTTTTATTAATGCAACCACTATTTATTTAGTATAGCCTTAAAGATTTATTTCAAAATAAAAGAGGGCGACTTTTATCGTAGGAGATACAATGAAATAGAAGACATCTTACACAGGCAATTTGAAAGGCAATTTCTGGATAATAAAATAACCCGGGAAGAATCAATTTACAATGTCGAGCTTCAAGAAATATTTGATTTAGGCTATGACCAGTTCGATAAATTCAAAGAAAAAGAAGTGAAAAGAGCCTTAGAAATTGGCGTTGATATTTCTGATCTGGATACGGCGAGGATTCCAAAAACAATAAATGTTAATCACGAATATTTGGGAAGACAAATATCACAGCAAGTAAAAGACCTTGTTTGGAATAGAGACAATGGCCAATGCAGAGAGTGCGGAGGCAGTGAAAAATTAGAATTCGATCACATTATTCCGTTTTCAAAAGGCGGAGCCAATACATATAGAAATATTCAGCTTCTTTGCGACACTTGCAGTAGAAAGAAATCGAACAAAATCGGGTGATTAAAACAAAACAGTATCCGTCCTACCTGTGTACGACCGTAGCGTGAAGGGGTGAGTTATATCTGCAGGTTCAATCACCAAGAGAAAGATGGCATCTGGGCTATCAGAAAAACCACCAAATCTGGCTTGTTTTTTCTCAAAGGAAACCATAGAAATTCCCATCAGATATTTTAAAATATCCCATTAAAAACCGACAATATTAATTGATTCAATTGCCCCAACTTTTTCCGATCACTGAACCACTAAAAACGGAAACAACTAAACCAGCGACAGGACTAAAAAAAATAATTTTCCATTAAATCCCCAAGGGTCTTTATCTTTCAGGCCATTAAGAAAAAACGCTGCCCAGATTTTTGCATCAAAAAGAAACAACCATTATGGCAAACTCGCTGTTCAGAAAAAAGAGTATTGAAACACTGGTAAAAGATTATGAAACAAGCGCTGCAGACGGATCATCTCATTTAAGAAGAGTGCTCACTGTAAAGGATCTGACTTTTCTGGGCATTGCAGCGGTGGTAGGAGCCGGTATCTTTTCTACCATCGGTAGTGCAGCATACAACGGAGGGCCGGGCATTTCTTTTCTATTCGTCATCACCGCCGTCACTTGTGGTTTTTCGGCTTTATGCTATGCTGAATTTGCGAGCCGTGTTCCGGTATCCGGTAGTGCCTATACTTATTCGTACGTCACATTCGGTGAGTTAATAGCCTGGGTAATTGGATGGGCATTGATTTTGGAATATGCCATCGGCAATATTGTGGTTGCCATTTCGTGGAGCGGATACTTTAATAATCTGCTGGTTCATGTATTTAATATTCATCTGCCCGACTGGCTTCTTATTGACCCACAAACGGCAGCCAATGCATTTAAAGAATCCACCCTGGCCATGCAAAATCAGGCCACGCTAACGGCCGAACAGATCAAGTCCTATTCATTCGCTATAGACGCGTATAACAATGCTCCCGTAATCAATGGATGGAAGGTATTTTTCAACCTGCCGGCATTTATTATCGTGGTGCTGGTAACCTGGCTGGCTTACGTGGGTATTAAAGAAAGTAAAAAGTCGGCCAACTTTATGGTGATCTTTAAAATCCTTGTCATCATCTTTGTGATTGTGGCGGGCGCATTCTTCGTTGACACCAATAATTGGCGTCCTTTTCTGCCCAACGGTTTCGAGGGGGTTCTGAAAGGCGTGTCGGCTGTATTCTATGCCTATATTGGTTTTGACGCTATCTCAACTACTGCTGAAGAATGTAAAAATCCACAGCGCGACATGCCACGCGGCATGATTTACTCTTTGCTTATATGTACGGGGCTATACATCTTAATCGCACTTATTCTTACGGGTGTTGAAAACTATTCGTCGTTCAAGAATGTAAATGACCCACTTGCCTTTGTTTTCAAGGACAGGGCTCCGTGGATTGAAACAATCGTATCCATTAGTGCGGTAGTTGCCACTACTTCAGTGTTACTGGTTTTCCAGATCGGACAGCCACGGATATGGATGAGCATGAGCCGTGATGGCCTATTGCCCAAAAAATTTCAGAAAGTTCACCCACGCTTTCAAACCCCTTCTTTCGCTACCATCATAACCGGTGTTATCGTTGGCATTGGCGCATTGTTTATAGAAAGTGATCTGGTAACGGACCTTACTTCTATTGGTACTCTATTCGCATTTGTTTTGGTCTCAGGAGGAGTATTGATGCTGCCCCGGCTTGAGAAAAAACCCGGAAGATTCTCTCTTCCTTATATCAACGGAAAAATTATTATCCCTCTGATGGTGGCCATATTTATATATCTGATGAGAGATCGCATCACCATGGCTGTGGCCAACATCTCGCACGAAGATTATCAGGAAATCCTGTTTCTGATTTACATTGCACTCGCCGTTATCATGGGTGTACTCACATTCATCAAAAACTTTTCTTTCATCCCCGTCATGGGTGTTTTGAGTTGTGCCTATCTGCTGATAGAAATACCGGCGGTGAGCTGGAAATGGTTTTTCGTTTGGATGTCGGTCGGTTTACTCATCTACTTCCTTTACAGCCGCAGGCATAGCAAACTAAACCATAAGAACCAAACTGTCAGTACCCATTAACGGGTTTATCTGAATATTTTTCGACCTTTTTTTTATGTAATCGGAAATCTTATTATATCAGTTCATTTTTCTTTCAGGGAAAAAGGAGAAAAATGTTTACCTTGATTTCCTAATTATATTAAAAATTAAGAAGATGGAAGAAGATGAAATTTTCGGACCACGCAGGCTTGGTCCTCTCACACCGCTCGTTGGCGAATGGGAAGGCAATGTAGGTATTGACTTGTCTTATCACAACGAGGATGATGTGACCTCCAAAACAAGTTATTTTGAAAAAGCCTGGTTTAAGCCCATTCCAAAGCAAGAAAACGGAAGGCAATTTATGGAAGGCGTTACTTACCAGTCTATCGCCTGGCGCCATGGCGAAGAAGCAATGACACCTTTTCATGATGAAGTAGGCTACATCTTATGGGATAAGATGAGGGGGCAGGTAATACGTGCTGTCGTGTTCGGCAGAGGTATTGCCATACTGGCCGGTGCCGATGCCAAGGATCGCGACCGGGTTATACATTTTAAGGCCACACCGGGCGACCCGTGTTATGGTATTTTGCAAAACAAATATCTCCTTGAACGCGCTGAATTAAAAAGCTTTGAAAGCACTTTTAAATTTAATGATGATGGCACCTTTACCCATTCATCAGATATCGCACTCAAGCTGGCTGCCCAGAACGGAGAGGAAATGCATCATACCGATATCAATACATTACATCGCGTAAAGCGCTATCATCCGGGTTCTGAATTTCAATAGATTTTTCAACCTGATAAACATTTTATCTTTTGACACAACCGGTCCTTTTTTGCGACCGGTTTTTTACTTTCTTTGCTCACATCAAATACTTTTAACATCCGCGGAATAATTAATGAAAGGCGAACCTCTGATATGCAAGCTGATCTCTTTTTCAACATTCACATTTTCATTCACTACACCTTTTCTATCTTTATACCATGAAATACGAGGTTGGAGATACCGTATTGTTATTACATTCAAATGAAGAAGGGAAGATAGTGGAAATCATGAACGAGAGCATGGTCATGGTTAATGTAGAAGGCGTAGAGTTTCCGGTATTTACCGATCAGATTGATTTCCCCTACTTCAAGCGCTTTAGCGAACAATCCAAGGCTCGGAAAAATACTCCTCCTCCGAAAAGGTACGTAGATCAGATTGTGAAAGAAAAAAATCCGGCGGTTTATCGTACTCCTGACAATGGTGTTCATTTCACCTTCTTCCCGGTTTACGATTCTGCTCAACTAGAGGACAATGTAGAATATTTCAAACTCTACCTCGTCAACCAAAATAACGAAGCTTACCATTTTGAATACAGTGTTCAATACAAGGATGGCCCTGACTTTGTGGTTACAAATACCATTATGTCTCAAAAGGATTTTTATCTTCACAACATGCCGATGGAGGCGCTGAATGACATCCTTAAATTCCAATTTCATTTTTCGTTAACCCTTCCGGATAAGAGCAAGGCCGAAGAAACAGAAAGATCAATTAAAATTAAGGCGAAGACTTTATTTCAAAAAATGGAGGAGATGCATAAAAAAAATCTTCCTTCCTTTTCTTTCGATATTTTTCATAAGTATCCCGACAAACCGGTTCAGGAATACTTTCCACTTCCTGACAAACAAAAAATCAAACCACTTAAACCGAGGGCAGCGGCAGAGCGTGCCCGATCTGTCATTGATATCCATATCGATAAAATAACAGACGATTATCAGGCACTCAGCAACTTTGAGATGTTACAAATTCAGCTCGACTATTTTGAAAAATATTACCGTCTATCAGTTGTGAATATGCAGCCGAAGCTGATTGTAATCCACGGAGTGGGTAGTGGTAAGCTAAGAAACGAAATCCACGAACGCCTTCGTACTAAAAAAGAAGTCAAGTCTTTTGTCAATCAGTATCATCCCGACTTTGGATTTGGTGCCACAGAAATTTACTTTCAATACTAAAATGATTGCGGCTTTCGATTCATACTATGCTGGAGACGTTCAGAAAACCGTCTGCATCATTTTTTCGAATTGGGAAAGTCCCCGGATAGAAAAAGTTTTGACAGGTTTGCATAAGATTGAAGAGGCCTATCATTCCGGCGAATTTTACAAAAGAGAATTGCCCGGTATTTTGGAAATTATGGACGCACCCGATTTCATCAATGTAGAAATAATTATTGTAGATGCTTTTGTATGGCTTGATGACGAAGGCACTCCTGGCCTTGGAGCGAGACTTTATGAAGCAATTAATCAAACCATTCCGGTAATAGGAGTAGCCAAAACCAACTTTGCAACCGTGCATCAAAACAAACGTCAGGTGCTGAGAGGAAAAAGCCGGAAGCCTCTTTTTGTTTCCGCTATAGGGCTTGACCCCGATCAGGCGGCTGAGTGGATAAAAAACCTTCCGGGACCATTCAGAATACCCGATATTTTAAAAGAACTTGATCTTCTTACTAAGGCGAAGTCGTGATCGGGCAGGCAATTTTTATTAGAGATTAAACATTCTCTTCTTTAGGTCTGACCGCCAATTACGAATAAAAGACCCCCACCTATTCCCGATTTCATTACATCTGATAATTTATAATTTTCTGCCTTCATAATACCATTAACTTCATCTACCGAGATATTTAACATCTAAAAATAACATCCGAGAGGCCGCCTGTTGGATAACAATGGCAATAAAAATATCTGTTTGGCTCGATAGGCACATTTGACCCTCATAATAAACTGTTTTATTCGATAATAAAAAATTTTTGTACGATACCGTTTTGTAACCCCTTGAGACCCTCGTATTTTTTTTTTGAACATAGTAAATAAAATGACATGACTAAATTCTTTCTACCTTTATTTCTGGCTTTTATGGCATTACATTCTACAGCCCAAAACAAGCCCTTTCATTTCTATACTGAGGAAGATCAATTAAAAAAAGATAATGACAACATCATAGCAGAAATTGAAAAAACCATAAAGGACAAAGACCCTTCGTTTAGTTTTAACGGCACAACGACTATTGTTGAAAACAATTCACCCTATGGATATTACCTCCCCTCTACCAACAACATATACCTGCCTATGTGGAGTACAATGGCACAAGAATTCAAGGACTTAGGAACCAATACCATTGGCAGCAAAGAAGATGGAGAAGAAATGTCACGCCATTTGTATTACGGTTTTTTCCTTCCGCACGAAATCGCTCATTCATTTCAGTTTAATGCCAAAGTACGATATGATAACGAGTATGACAATGAGCAGGATGCAAGCAATTTCGCCTTGCTTTATTGGCGTAAGAAAGGAATGCATAAAGAACTGCAGCAATGTTACATCCTTGCAAAAAAGATCATTGCAAATTTGAAAAATCCAATTCCTCCCGGCGAAGATGTGAAGCAGTATTTTACTACACATTACTATGATTTTCAAAAAGATCCGACAAAGTATCCTTACATCATAGGCTACCAGATAGTGCAAGCATTTGAAGATGAATCGCTGCCCGACTTTGATACATACATACAGCAGCGCCTGGCGGATAAAAAAGTGAATAGTAATTAGAAGGTCAATAAAGCAATAATTTTTCAATCGCATAAATCATCTTATGAGGTTTTTTATTGTACTAACTCTTGTCATAGCAGCCCTTTCTTCATCCGGCCAATACAAACACGATTCACTCAAAACGGATAAAGGATACCTGCATTATTACGTTCGCGGCACTGGCAAACCGGTGGTTTTTTTGCAGGGTGGTCCTGGTTTTTCGCATTACTACATGCGGGCAGTGGCTGATTCAATGACCGATATTCAGTGTATCCTGATCGATTATCAGGGTACAGGTCGATCTAAATACACACCTCCCGGCGATTGGGTAAGCAATGACAAAATCGTAGACGATTTAGAGATGGTGCGTAATAAAATGAAAATTGAAAAATGGACCCTGGTAGGTCATAGTTATGGTGCCATGTTCGCATTCAATTATGCGGTTAAAATGCCTGAGCACACAGAGAAAGTTATTACCATATCCAGCGCAGGTACAAATAACGAATTTCAGAAGCATTTTGGTGATAATATTCTTTCTAAAATTAGTCTTGAAGAGCGCAAGCTGCTCAACGATTTAAGAAGTAGAGGAAATACAGGAGAGCCGGATGGAATGGGAGAAGCTGATCTGATATTTTTAAAGGGATATTTTTATAATCCGGACAAAATCAAAGAACTTTTTGTGCCTGTGCCAGAGATTGAGCTGACAAGGTTTTTTAATGGAAAGTTTCACAATGCATACTGGAGTAATACGCAAAACCGGAATTTCGATATCACTGCCGAAGTCTTGAATACTGAGATTCCTGTCCGCATGATTGAATCATGGCAGGATCCATGTTATGATGGCAGGCAATGGGTTTTAAATGAAAAACTTAAAAATTCTAAAATTAATTTCATAAACAAATCAGGTCATTTTCCCTGGGTGGAACAACCCGCTGTCTTTTATAATTTGCTAAGAGAACTTGTCCGTGAATGATATAAAAATTTATATGTGTTTTTTATACAATGCAAGACTACCGCGGTCTTAGGAACATTCAGCATGGGTTTTAAAAAGTTCTTCAACGCCCTTATTACTCGCTTTAAAGAGAACCCGTAGTCTCCCTCAAATGAGATGATGCATTTTATTTATGCCAAGCTGATATGTGAAAATTTTCAATTAGTTAATACCTGATTTTTAGCCCTTTTTTATTTTTGGCATGGTGGTTGGGAACCACAATGTGAAGACACTTTGATATCAGTGAGATTGTTTTATAGATTAAACCGACCCTCATTAAGTTACCAAATAAGACTTTCAGCTTTTGTTTAATTCGCCGAAAGCATCTGTTGGTTAATACACCCCGGCGATTTATTTTCATTAAACCATCTTCCTGTATCAATACAGCATGATATTAATCATCATCCCTTCTATCCAAAAATCCGTTGAATGCCCAGCACCGACTGCTGCCCAAACAATAAAAAACTATTAAATTTTATGCAAAAAAAACTACTATTATCAGTAATTGGGATTTTATTTTTCTCGTTTGGTTATTCACAGGTTGAGGATGTGAGTGTTATCGTTTCCCCTACGGCGGGGTACAATTGGTTTGATAAAAAATCAACCGTAGAGGATGGGTTAATGTATGGTATTCAGGCGGGGTTTGGCTTTGGCCGGGTAGTGGAACTTCGCGGAATTTATGAGCGTTCGGCCAACTTAAAGCAGGCTTTCGGAAAGTATGAAGGCGATGTTCAAAATGTGATTCCCGGGTTTAATCTGGCTAACCGAAATGTAACTGTAACGCGTTATGGCGGCGAATTTAAAACGAATATTCCGGCAGGAGGTTTTTCTCCTTACCTGCTTTTAGGTACCGGGGTGCAAAAATTTGAAAGAGAATTTAATGACAATCTGACCTACAAAACGGAAAACCTTTATGTAACCGGCGGGCTTGGATTAAAGATAAGCATGGGTGAGCGAACCACCCTTAACCTGGAAGGCCGTGGTATCGTGTATAACATGGATCCCAAAAGTTTACTTTACAATCCTGGCGGAAGTTCAGATTTTGATGACTGGATTAACAACCAAAAAGCCGGAAGAATGTTTAACTGGGGGTTGCAGGCTGCTTTACAATTCTACCTTGGTGGAAGAACTGAAAGCGAGCAGAACGCCATTGATCGTGCTTACCGAAACAGGTACAGCGGAGGGCTAAGCCAGACCAAACTTACCCTGGCACCGGCAGCAGGCTATATTAACTTCAGCGATAAATCAGCTTACAGAAACACCTATCTGATGGGTGGAATTCTGGGAATTGATTTTACAGATTTCGTCGGACTGCGGGGTTATTATTATCAATCTACAAAGGATAGAAAGTTCGCATTTGATTTTGATGATCTCTCCATGTATGGTGTGGATTTTATTGGTAACCTCAACGTTGCACGCGGTATCGTTCCATACATCACCGTTGGTGGCGGTTATCTGGATGTACAAAACAGTTATGTAGGCAAAAATGTGGGCACGCCTTCTCTACCCTTTTATCAGGAAGCAAAATCAGGTTATTATGCAAAAGGAGGAGTCGGATTAACCGTTCCACTTGGTCAATACGTGGATGTTTTTGGTGCAGCTAACATTCTTTACACGATTGATGATAAGGATGTGGACGTTGCGGATTTGCAAACCACTGATCAGTTGAATCAGCACACCATGTTCAATGCAGGCTTAAGATTGAAATTAGGAAAGAAAGCCAGAACAGAGAGCACCGTTGACAGAGTGTACGATCAAAGATTTGATCCCGAAAGAGCAGC
>JBIQMB010000099.1:0-8908 GCA_044463745.1 Chitinophagaceae bacterium
CCCCCATCGGTTGTAGATGGTCCACTGCATTTCCTGTATCCCAAATCCCTGTACACCGATGGTACTGTTGATACCAAACTTTCCGGGAGTGAAAGCATTGGGCACATCCAGTAAAGGAGCTATCAATGCCTGCACATCGTGGCATACCACATCCGGACAGCCGTATTGATTGGTGGCTGTCAAACATACATTATAGGTACCCGAAGCCGGGAAAACATGGCGTGGGTTTTCCTGATTACTGGTGTCACCATCACCAAAATCCCATGAATAAGCGATGGCACCGATGGATTGATTGGTGAACTCGGTCAACACATTTTCTACCGGTGTTACCGGTGTAAAACTAAATGCAGCCGTGGGCTTCTGGCTCACGGTAATGGTGAAGGTCGTTACATCCGACAGATTACATGATGCGGGATCTTCGGCCGTGAGCGTGATGGTATAGGTACCCGGAATATTGTAAATATGTGTTGGTGAATCATCCGTAGAGGTGCTGCCATCTCCGAAATCCCATTTGAAATTAATGCCGCCCTGTGATGTGTTGTTAATCTTAGCTTCGTAAGGAGCACATCCCACGGCCGGTGTTTCAAATGATGCTTTCACAATGGGTGATATCCGGATTACCTTAACGGTATCAGCGGGCGAATTACAATACAGGGTATCACTCACCGTGAGCTTAACATTATAGGTGCCGGTAGAAGTGTAGGTATGTTGAATCGGATCGTTAAAGCTACTTGTAATAAAGGTGCTGTTGTCACCAAAATCCCATTTGAAAACATTGGGCTTGAATGGCTGCCCCGTGGTTTCAGTTGATTTATTGACAAACTGGTATGTCAGGTTTTCGCAAGGCGGAAGTTTAATGGCATCAAAGTCGGGAGTGACACGGTTGTTATTCAGATAAATTCGCTGGTAAACCGTATCTGCAATATTACATGTACTACTGTCAATGGAGATAAGCCTCACCAGATACGATCCGGCCTGGGTGTAATTGTGCGAGGTGTTTTGCACCGTGGTGGTATCGCCCGTTCCATCGCCAAAATCCCAATAAAACAATACGCCCTTGCTCGACTTTTCTATGTCTTTAAATTCCACAAGCTGCGGAATACAGCCAATGGTATCATTGGGCACGCCATCCATGATTACCTGCAAATTGGCCCGCACACCTGTAAAATCCATTTCTATTTTCAACATGCCGATGGAGTAACCGCCTTCGGGCACTTTGTTTTGCATAGACCACGAACCCGCTGTACCGTTAAATGGCTGGCCCGGAATGTGCTGAAAACACATAGACTGGTAAATATATCCTCTTGAATCGAAGCGGCTGGTACCGCCATCCACATGGTCGCCATAGGTTACGGGCGATGCACCCGCAGGCGGATCACGCTGTCCGAAAAACGTTCCGTACAGTTGAGAAGCAGCATTTTTTTCCAGAACGAAAAAGTGGAAGTCACTTCCCGATGCATCCGGCGTACCCTTCACGGCATCCCCCGTTACCGGCATTCCCAATACATTACCTCCGGCAAAACTTGAGTTGGCCTTTCCTCCCCAGCCCGATACATATACATTCTCGCACCGGTCAACCATAAATGCCGTTGGTGAAATATTGGGCACATTGGCATTGGCCGAACCGTAAACCGTAGCATAAATAATCTTGCTTAGATCCGGCTCCATCTTCCAGATAAACTGCTTGGCACCGGGTACCGAATAATTGGCATTGATCACCGGCATGGATCCATGGCTTGTGCCCATCAGATAAGGATACCCGAACCGATCTACATCCACGCCATACACCTCATCAATAGAGCCGGAGCCCACATAAGAACCGGTTTGGATCACACTGCCCTGGTCGTCCAACGACACAATAAATCCGTCTATTTCTCCGCCTTGAAATGCGGGCTCAATCACTCCCGAGCTCGGAATTCCTTTGAAGTCATTACTTTTGGTAGCACCTGCTACATATATATTATTGTTTTGTCCAATCGCCAGTACGTAAGCTGCATCATCATCCTTGCCACCCAGCCGGGTACTGAAAATAATATTCTGGCACGAAGGATTGAGTTTCAATACTACCGCATCCTGCTTACCTGCCGGTGTGCGCTGAGCTGCACCTGCCGTCGTTGGAAAATCGTTGGATTGGGTGCAGGATGCTACATAGATATTTCCGCTTGCATCCAGCAACACTTCACTTCTTGCGTCATCACCATAATTTCTTCTCAGAGAAGAAGAGGTCAGATCGGCTCTGTCGCCGATATTTACCCCATCTAATCCGCTACCACCGATGCGCATCGAACCGATGATTCCCGTGCCATCTGCATTCAGTTTGGTAACCACAATATCATATCCGCCTCCCGGGCCCGAAACGGCAGGATTACGTGCCGGTACCACCGGGTAATTTCCTGAATTGGTACGGCCGGCAATTACCAGATTTCCCTGATTATCGGCAATGATGCTATGGGGTTGATCCTGTCCCGAGCCGCCTATGTAGGTGGCATAAATCCGGTTACGCCCATCAGGCGATAATTTAATAATGCCGATATCGTATTGGCCGCCTTCGAAAATCTGGCCATAAGCTCCCGGTGAAACAGGAAATCCCTGGCCAAAAACAATGCCTCCACCATAAAAACTGCCGTCGGTGCCATAGGTGGCCGTAAAGCCGAAATTGTTGGACGAGCCGCCTGAGTAAGTAAAAAACACGAGGGTAGGATCGATCACCAGAGTTTTAGATTTATCATAATCGCCAACCTTGAAGCGCACTTCATTATTCTTTACTTCGTATTTGCAATCTACCTCCTGCCTGCCTGTTTCCTGCACCTGATAGGTATAAGGGCGTAGCGACCGATTCTTGCCCAGCGAGGTAGTGATGACCAGTTCTTTTTTCTGAATTTCCATTTTATCCACGCCGGAATATTTCAGCACAATGTCGGATACTTTGGCCCCGGGGTGAAGGATGAAATCGTATTTCAGATTGCTTCCCTCATCCATAAAATAACGGATATCGATGTTGGGATAAATATTTTTATAGGTGACCGCCTGGTAAATTCCGGCCTTTGAAACCCACTTGGAAGGGTCATCACCAATGATGTAGTTATTATACGTTTGAAGCGGTTTTTCGGGTACAATTTGCGGAACAGCCGCACCTGCGAATTGCACTTTGTAGGCATGACCTCTTACCTTGGTGGGGCCGTCCCTATCAGGACGACTACCGGGTGGCAGGTGCATGCCTTCGCGCATACCGTTCAGGTCATCTGCATTGTATTGTGAGATGGTATAACCTTTTTCTTCCAGAAAGAAAGAGCCATCTCCGGCCTGGCTCTGAAATTTAACCAGTGGATTCCACTGCCCGCGGTTTTCAACAAATTCCACCTGGGCCGAAACGCTCTGCAATGCCGTAGTACAGAGAATTACCGCAATGATTTTAATATAAAAGCTGTTGTTCAAGAGGTACCCTTTTTGGTGTTAAAATCTGAGAATGGCCTTATAAAGATAAATCTTTTCAGGTTTCTTCTTATCCGTCATGCCAATTTACGAAACAAAAAAGCGGAGAAAATTAAAAAGATCTGGAAATAGAATGAATTTAGTTTTGGGTTAACAAAAACAACCCGCTAAAGTAGCGGGTTGTCTGTTTAAAATGATAAAAACTTTTAAGGCTTAATGCTTAGCCCACCATAGAGGAGTCAATACTTCATCCTTTCCGCCTAAGTCTTCCAGAGCCTGAGCATAACCCTTCGGATTCGTAGCTTTTACGATAGAAGGATACTTCAATCTTTGCGGGAAGAATTAACGCTGCTGGTCATATAATTGCTTTCGTTCAGGTCAGGCATATTTGGAGCCAACGTTTTTTCTACGGCCGGATTTTCAAAGAATGGAAGTCCCAATCTTCTCTGATCATTCCATGCTTCAATAGGGACCCATGGATTCTGAGCAATAAACTTCTGTGTAATGATCTTGGTCAGTTGATCATTTTTCTTTGTTCCATTTTCATAAAGGTTATTTACAGGATATTTGATATCTACCGTTCCGGCAGCTCCTGTATAGCCATCCACATAATTCATTGTGCGGGTAGCAGGCGGTTCTGTTGTATGGTTCCAGCTCACAGAGGTGCCCACACGGTTATAATCCGTGGATGCGAGATATGAAGTCAGGTATTGAGATACGCCATTGTAAGCAAAGCTCAGTTCAACTCCCTTTTCATACGCATTCTTGGCAGTGCCGGGGATAGTCCATGTGCGAACACCACCTTCGGCCAAGAGAAAATAAGTTTCCCAAGCGCCAAAGAATATTCTGACGTTTTTGTTATTTCTGTACTTCTGGGCTAATCTTGGGGTTGCTCCGTTGTAAGTTGCAACGTTATTTTTAGCTCCTTTTTCGCCCCAGTTACCATTCACCGGACCGTTCCAGGTAAATTTGGCATCAATTGTTTTAACCACATCTCCTTTGTCGTTCACTAGTGTACGAACCGTGGTTTTAGCAGAATTATCCCATGAAGGATACGAGTTGAATTGTGGATTTGTAAAATACCCCGGTACTATAAATGTTACATAAGCCCTGGGGTCAATTGTGTTGGGAAGTCCATCAAGCCAGAAGCCGGCCATTGGATCATTGGTTTTTGTAGGCCAATGATCAAGGTACCGCTGACCTGCATAGTTAGCCGGTTTGGCATAAGGAGCCAGGTTAGCATCTTGCTGAGCAGTAGTGATTCCGCCCAGGCCAACATATAAATTACTCAGAGTAGCAGACAACTGATAATAATTCCATTCGCGCGACATAACGCTTGTCAGGTCATCCCATCCATCTTTTTCAGCCACTTTAAATGCTTCGTCGGCAGTTGTTATCAATGGTTTTGAAGCCGCATCCTCAAATTCTGATTTGGCTTTACCTGCATCCACTTCCGATAGTCTCATCGCCAATCTCAAACGCATGGAATTACCATATTTCTGCCATTTTGCATAATCGTATCCGTAAGACTGATCCAGATTAGCATCCGGTTTTTCAGTCAGGCTGATGTCGATTTTAGAAGTAGCGTCTTTCAGTTCATCAAGCATAAAATAATATACTGTTTTTACGCTTTCGTACGGAGGGTTTGGGCCCTTAAATCCATCCAGAGGAATAGGCCCGAAGTTATCTGTCAATTCGCTTAACAGGTATGCCCGATAAATTCTGGCGATCTGAAGCAGGTTGTTGGTATAAGGCTTGATCTTATTATCCGCAATTTGTTTTTCAGCGATTTCTACTGCTGAATAAATACGGCTTAAAGCCTTGCCCTGATAGCTTGTGCTGTACCATTGACTCGACCAGTCGTCATTGTATCCGCCGGTGGATATGCCACCTCCCCATTGCTGGTGAGCGGCTGTTTTCCAATAAAGAACAAAGGTTCTTTCTGAAATATTCGGATCCATCTGGTCAGTCATCATCGCACCATTTATCAGGTATTCGACCTGTACCTGCGATTCATTAGCCAGGTATGGATCAACGTTTATTTCGTCAAATTTTTTACACCCTGTCGATAATAGCAGTAGCCCTATTCCCGACAGAAGCGCTTTCGTTATATTTTTCATACTAATTTGTTTTGTCGTTTTTAAAATTAGAATCCTAAATTGAGAGAGAACTGGAATGTACGCATTGTCGGAAATGCACCACTTTCGAAACCGGTAGCGTTAGTGCTGATAGCAAATACAGATTCCGGATCAATGCCTCCCATATGGCTGGTTATCATCCATACGTTATTGCATGAAGCCGTTACCCTCACTCTTTGGAAAGTATTTCCGAGTTTGCTCTTAGGCAATGTATATCCAAGGCTTACGTTTCTTAACCTTACATTGGTAGCATCATAAATATTGGCTTCGCCAATACCTACGTTACCTGCGGTTCCGATTCTGTTCCAATAATCCTGTTGAGATACCTCCTTCGTATTTTTCTGTAATACACCGGCATCATTGGCTACTACACCCGACAAAATGAACTTTTCTCTAACTCCACCCGGTGCTGTAACTGCAGCCGTTCCGTTGGCCTGCATAGCAGCGTGTGTAGCCGAGAAGATTTGTCCGCCAAAACGACCGTCGATCTGGAAAGACAATTCAAAATTCCTAAATCCAAATGAATTTGTAATTCCTACTAACGACCTGGCTTGTTGGTTACCCAAAAGCATGGATTCGCCTGTGGCTACCGGAAGTCCATCACCATCCAGAAGAAGCTCATTAAAGAATGGACTCTGTGCGTCAGTTACCCTACGGTATTTGGTTCCATAAATTGTTCCAAAAAGATGCCCATTCTCTGCATTAATATAGAGGTTATCAAATCCTGCAATCCTGTACGATGTAACACCGCTGTCTTTTGCAATATCCACGATCAGGTTTCTATTGGATGAATAGTTCGCCCGGAGGTTCCAGGTCAGCGCCTGTCCCTGCAAAATGTTGGCGTCAATCATCAATTCCACCCCTTTATTTTGAATATTACCTGCATTAATAATACGGCGGGCAAAACCACTCATCGGATCAGCCGGCAGTTGAATTAACTGGTTGGTAGCATTCGACTTATAATAGGTAACATCAAGGCCCAATCTGTTATTGAGGAATCTCATTTCAGCACCCAACTCTGTACTCTTCAACAATTCATTAACCACATTAGGATCTTTATAAGTATCTTCCTTACCTGCCTGAATATGACCCAGTGGATCCTTACTGATATTATAGCCATTCAGCAAGTTATATGGCCCCATATCGTTACCCACAGATGCGTAAGATCCTCTTAATTTAATATGATTAACCCAGTCAGGCATCATTGTTCCCATAGAAGCAAGCATCTCATTCAGCACATAAGAAATACTTACGGAAGGATAGGAGTAAGAGCGATTATTCTTAGATAAGGTAGAGGTCCAGTCATTTCTGTCTGTAAATGTCAGATACAACCATCTGTCATAATTCAATTCCAGAGATCCGTAAATTGAATTGATTTTCTTATGGCTAAATCCGCCGCTAACGGATGGATTTCCTTTTCCGTTGGTTACTGAAAACAAGTTCGGAACTTCCAGTTCTCCGGTGCTAACACCCAAAGAAGACCATTTCTGTTCCATTATGTTTCCGCCTATCATCAACGCACCACCAATTTTTCCAAAAAGTTCATCTTTTCTGGCGTTCAACATCGCACTGAAATTCTTTTCTTCAAAATTCTGTTTTGAGGTTGAATAAGAGTTGGTTAATGTACCGCCGCCAGCATAAGTCTTGTTATCAGTATTCATGCTATACATATCAGCACCACCTCTGATTTCTGCATTCAGCCAACTATTAATATCATACTTCAATGATCCGTTTAACAAAAACCGGTCTCTCACATCATGATTCAGATTATATTGATACAACCAGTACGGGTTCATCGTCCAGGCTAATGATCCCGGATACCAGAGCATCTGGCCAAACTCATTTAAGGCTCCTTTGAAATCAGATACATCCATTGACCGGGGCATCATTAAGAGTGTATACACACTGCTTCTGTCTTTACCGGTAATGGGGCGGTTAAAGCCTCCGGTATTGTTATAAGATATCTTAACATCGCTTGTCCATTTGTCATTGTTGCCAAACTTAGTAGTGGCTCTTGTCGAAATGTTTGTTCTGATAAGCTTGTTACCGGGGATGATGCTTCTGTCATCCATGTAGTTTACGGATGAATAAACAGCCGTTCCTCCAATTTGCTGCTGCAACGATAAGCCATAATGCTGGCTGGTTCCGTTTCTTAAAAACGTTTTCAGGTTATCATAGGCCCTTAACGGAACTTGTTTGCCATCCCACTTGGTTACGGTTTGTCCTTCTATTTTAGGACCGTAGCTCAGGTTAGATTCTGCATTGAAAATACCCTCTGAACCCTGACCAAAAGAACTCTGTAAATCCGGAATCAAAAACATGTTTTCTGTACCATGTGTTGTGGTCAGAGAAAGTCCTAAACCTGATTGTCTTTTACCTGATTTGGTTGTGATCATGATAACGCCGTTACCACCTCGTGCACCATAGAGAGCCGCAGCCGATTGGCCTTTTAGAACAGTAATGCTGGCAATGTCGTCAGGATTAATATCCCCTAATCCATTACCATAGTCCAGACCCGGATTCCAAAAGTCGTTGTTGTCTGACCCAAGGAAGTTTTCCATCGGAATACCGTCCACAACAATTAATGGCTGGTTAGTTCCCTGCAAAGAGTTGAACCCTCTAAGTACCAATTTTGATGATCCGCCGGCTCCATTGCTTGATCTTACAACCTGAAGGCCTGAAACCTTTCCTGACAAAGCATTGGTTACGTTGGTTTCATGTGCATCGGCAATGGTTCCGCCTGATACTTCCTGAACGGAATAACCGAGGGAAGCTTTTTGCCTTTGAATACCCAGCGCAGTGACAACCACCTCTTGCAGGCTGCCTGCCTGAGCGGCGAGCACCACTGTTAGTGAGGTCTGACCACCAACCTGTACTTCCTGAGTCTTATGAGACACTTCCGAAAATACAAGTACAGCATTGTTACCGCTTACCTGCACCGAAAAATTACCTTCGGCATCTGTCATGCCGCTGGTTTGTGTGCCCTTGATCGTATAAGATACGTTGGGCAATGGATTGCCGCTTTCGTCAATAACTTTTCCCGTTACCGTACGCTGCTGCGCCATAGCAAAGCCGGTAAAGAAAAGCATGCAAAGCGTCAAACACAATTGTTTTGTTTTTTTCTTCATTGCTTTAAGTTTAGTTTGTGATTGATAAAAGTTTATTTTGATTTATTTATTGGTTTACTTTTTCTCTCGAGGTTTTGATGCTTATATTTTTCTTTTTAATTATGTTCTCCGTAACAAGGGCTGCCGAACCGTAAATCTCTGAATCCTTGGCCGCGCCTGATATAATTATTTCTGTATAAGAAGCCAGTCGGGGAATGCAAAATTTACTAA
>JBIQMB010000100.1:0-8718 GCA_044463745.1 Chitinophagaceae bacterium
TCATCGATCAGCAGTGGATTGCCATTAAAGGTTTTAAAATCTTTTAATTCTACTTTATAAGGCTGTCCGCCTTTGTTGGTAAAAGTTAGTTTGAAGACCTTGGTTTCTATCTGAGAAAACTCCTCGCGAGCGGCCGAATCCTGCAATACACCGGTTTCGGTTTTTCGGGAATCAACAACGGCAGTATCTGTTTTGATCGCTATCGTAGAGCTATCTACCTTTGGTTTCAGCGCATTGATCGAATCAGCGATTCTTCTTTGTTCTTTTTCGAATGAAAGTTGCCCCTGTCGGGTATAGTAGAAGTAGCCAAAAAATAGAAGGCCTAATAACAAAAAACCTATAATGGAATTTCTATCCATATTTTATAAAATTGGATTGCAAAATTATGCAATCTTTAAGCGAAGAATAAGGTTGGAGAATTCCGGTAAAAAGAAAAATCTCTTTACCGGAATGCATAACTTACTTGGCCGCAGTAGCAGCTTCACCCGCCTTAGGGGCTGCTGCACCTGTAGCTGCTTTTGACTCTTCCTGTCTTAACTGCCTTGTAGTAGTAACGGAGGCAACCGGGATACGGGGAGAATTCAAAACTTCCATATTTTCTGCTGCTACATCCTGAACGCGGATATTATCATTTACTCTTAATTCTGAAAGATCAACCTCGATGTTTTCTTTCAGGTGTTCAGGCGCGGTTTTTACCTTCAGTGTTTTAAGTTTCAATACTAGTTTTCCACCTTCTTTTACCCCTGCAGGCGTACCGGTAAAGTTGAGCGGAATATTAACGATGACTTTTTTGCCAGGAACGAGTTCCAAAAAATCAACGTGAATCAGACGGTCGGTTACTTTATCAAACTGCAGATCTTTCAAAACGCAGTTGTAGGTCTGACCATCTACGTTTACATCGGTCAACATAAAGTCGGCAGTGTAAACAATGTTTCTAAAAGCTGCTGCGGGAGCAGAGAAATTAATTTCTTTTGCACCTCCATAAATTACAGCTGGCACATGACCCTCAGAGCGCAGACGGCGGGTGGCTGATTTGCCGAATTCGGTCCTGAGTTGTCCTTCGATTGTAATTGTTTTCATTTATTAAAAAATTTTGAGCCGCAAAGGTAAGGGAAAATCACCCTTAATCCCGCAATTACAGGTCAAAGGTTTTAAGGAATTCTTAAATTAAAGGGTCGCCCGAACTGAGCGACCTTTTAATTTATTATTGTTTGATTAAAAAAATATCTACTCTATTCAAACCAAAGCTTGGTTTCAACCTTATCTCCTCCAATAGCCGTTGCAGCAGCTTTATAACTGTCAGGGTTCAATTGTTGTTCGCCTTGTGAATAGGGTAAACGCATGGGGAAGCCCGATTTAGCACCAACAGGTAATGGTACTATGTCCGTTCCGGGAACGCCCAGCCTTCTCATTTCTACCCAACCCTGAACGGGTTCGTTATAAAGAGCAATCCATTTTTGAAGACCAATTTTATGTTGCCAGTCACCGGGAGCCGATGTATAAGATACAGATGGCTGTGCCAGATATGTAGTAGCATTTGCACTCGTGCCACCCCACCATTCAATAGATGCGGTAATGGCATTATTATAATGAGATTGAGCACTACCTGAAACAGTGTAATTTCTTTCAACAGCTTCAGCTCTCAGGAATTCCACTTCCCAATAGCCCATAATGGTTTGGGGAAAGGTTTGTGCAATCATTTGTTCGCTTGGTTTAGACATAAGCGAAAAAGTGCTGCTACCACCCACTACACCGCCTACCTGTACCCCATCGTTGTTGGGGCGGAAATAAAGCGGCAAACGCGGATCATTCAGCGTCTTCAGTTCATCCATCAGGGGCTTGCCGGCCACCATATCCTGCCGTCCGCTCTGAACCAGATCCACCCATAATGGATTAGCATTTATTGCCTGGGGCAGATATTTCATTTGAGCGTTATCGTCATTGGAAGAAAATGCGCCGGCGTTGGCTGCTTCAAATACACTTTTGGAAGTCGCAGCATCCGATTTTGCAATGGTCATCGCTAATCTTAACAAAAGCGAATTTCCAAATTTTTTCCATTTTGCAATGTCCCCGGCATAAATCAGATCTTGTGCTCCTGATATGCCCGATTGAGACGCGTCAAGGGCAGCCACATCTGCTTGCAGACGCTTAATCAGGTCTGCAAACACAGTTGCAGCATCATCGTATTTCGGAAACAGGTTTTTATCATCTCCTGCCTCGGTATAGGGCACATCGCCATAGGTAGTGGTTAAGAAATAGTACCCACAAACTTGCATTATATCAATCTGGGCTATTTTATTCTTTTTTTCTCCTTCAAGAAGTGTGGCATCGGCAGAAACATTTTTTTTTGCCTCAGCCAGATTCCCCAATATAGTGCGGTAAAAAGCATTCCAGAGCCGATCTGGAATAGCACGCGTTGTGAAATCATATTGAGGTTCATCCTGGTAAGTGGTAGCAGCCCAATGTCCAACGGTAAATCTAAATACATTGGTATTTACATTTGATGTAGCCAATGTATTAACGTAATTAAGCACAGCATTGGAAAATAACGTTTCGCCCGGCACTTCCTGCGCATGCTTGGTATCCTTATTAAACCGCGTAATATCCTTGGTACAGGAAAATCCTGCTGCGATCAAAAAGAATAATAAAAAGCTATATAATCTTTTCATTTTTTAATTTTTTAAAATTGAAGTTTAAGGTTTACACCAATAGAACGGGTTGTAGGATAAGCCCCGCTCTGATAACCCTGAATGTTTCCTGCTGATAGATTTTCTTCCGGATCAGAATAAGGCAGGTTTTTATGGATAATCCATAAATTCCTTCCAAATACGCCTATCGTAGCTCCGGTTAAGAAATTTGTCTTTGTGATTAGAGAAACCGGTAAAGTATATGAAAGAACCGCTTCTCTTAATTTGACATAACTGGCATCATAGACAAAGGCCTTATTTGGATTATACGAATATCCATAGGTACCGTATATATTTCTTACCCTTATCGTGTTCGGTTTTCCATCTGCCGTTACACCGGGTACGATGATACCTCCACCATCGGCAACCGGATCTCTTGAAGGATTACCCAAATCATTTAATTGTGCTGTTTCAGGATAAATACCAGTAGCCATACCATAATAAGTATCCAATGAAAATACGTCTCCACCGCTCCTCACATCAATCAGAAAACCAAGTGAAAGACCCTTGTAAGTAAGCGTATTGTAAACCCCACCTATCCAATCAGGAAAAACATTTCCGATTTTATTTGTGGATGAGGTTGTAATCTGATACCGTCCGTTTGACTTAACAATGGGCTGTCCTGAAGCGGAATCATAAACATAAGTTTTACCCCAAAGCTGGCCGTAAGGCTGACCGAGTGGAGCATTAAGTGTAACGCCCCCCTGGAAGGAACCTAACGGAAGATTTTTACTTCCCGGATATAACGAAACCACTTTATTTTGGTTGGTTGAAAAGTTCACCCTTATATCCCATGAAAAATTTTGGGTTTTTACCGGAGTACCATATACCGACAGTTCAAAACCTTTGTTTTCCAGATTTCCTGCATTCAGATATTTAGAAGCAAAGCCCGTGGCCTGAGAAATGGAAACAGGAATTAACTGGTCTACGGTATTCGTAATATAATAGGTAGCATCCAGCCCTAATCTGTTTTTGAAAAAGGCTAATTCGATACCTAATTCTTTACTCGTAGTTCTTTCCGGCTTTAAATCAGAATTTGCTTTGGTTGCAGGAAGGCTGAATAATATAGCTGTTCCGAACGGATCCGGTTTTGAATAAATATCTGCAATGGCGCCCCAAGGAGCTGAGTTACCAACCTCTGCATAATTAGCACGCAGTTTACCGTAGCTCAACCATGAAGCATTGGCAAAAAGATGCTTAGAAAACACCCATCCTCCCGATACTGAAAAGTAATTGTAGGCATTATTTCCTTCAGGCAAGGTTGAAGAAATATCTCTCCGGAAAGTACCATCCAGGAAAAGGTAATCTTTGTACCCGAGGGTAGCACCGGCAAAATAACCGTCCACTTCCTGAGGTTGGTAATTTTCTGTTGGTGCAGATACCGGGTCTTTGGAGTTAGATAGTGTGTATAACCCCGGAACGACTAACCCGCCATTGGTAGATGCGAAAATTGAACTGACGATTGTTCTTCTCAGGTTCATACCTAATAACGCTTTTAAGTTTAAATCCGAACTGAGGTCCTTATTAAAATTCGCTAACAGATCATAATTGGACTCTCTAAATGACCGGTTATACCTCGAGTATTGACTCGGATCTACGCTTCCTGATGCTATTCTTTCTTCCTGAAGCTCATCATACGAATCCAAAGACATTCTACCCATTACATTAAGCCAATCAGTAAATTTATAACTCAGGCTTGCGTATCCGAAAAACCTGCTTCTGGTATCGTTTTCAAAGCTTGAATACCTGACAAAATATGGATTATCTGTATAAATGGGTACTAAACCTTCAGGCGAACTCGGGTCAGCCCAGTTCCAGGTAATATTTTGCCTACCCGATCTGTAATAAGCATCTTTTTGTTCCAGCACATCCATGTTCCGTTCATACCATTGACGAAAATTTTGATTCACATTCCAGCCATCGTACCCGGTTCCATATCTTCCCTTACCATCAATTTTGCTGAAACTTACTGATCCGGTTGCGGTCAGCTTATCGGTTAACATATAGGTCGCATTAAAATCGACAATATTTTTTAGTACCCGGCTATTGGGTAAAATGCCGTTATCATCATTCCGGGTATAGCCTAAGAAAAATGACCCGAGATCATTCCCTCCGGTAAAGTTGACGTTGTTGTTTGTTGAAACCGAATTTTCATAAAAGGAAGCCGGTGTATGGGCTGCTGCAAGCCAGGGACGTGCCTTGTGGTAGTAGGGAGAAGTTTTATCAAAGGCATCCCACTGAAATACCATCAGATTCGGATCAAACCTCTGACCATATGACGCATCTTCGGTTGTGGGCACTACTAAGTCTTTCGTACCGTCGCCATCAACATCAAAATACCAAAAACCCCAATTTCCGGTGTTCGTTGCCCATTCTCCGGGAGCACCGTAGGTACCGTAGTTCGGATCAGATTTATCAGGGTTCGGATTAGAATATCCTGCGCCATATTCATTTTGATATTTAGCAAATGTGCTCTTATCCATGGAATTGAATGTGACGCTTGAATTAACTGTCACCCCCATTCCTTTTTTACCTTTTTTGGTTGTAATAACAATCACCCCATTTGCAGCCCGAGAGCCATATAACGCAGAGGCCGCCGCACCTTTCAATACCGAAATAGATGCAATTTCATCCGGATTAATATCGGCTGCAGCGTTTCCATAATCAAAACCGCCTCTACCCGTCATCTGGTTTGAGGAGTTGGTTATTGAGTTGTTTAAAGGAACGCCATCCACAACAAACAGTGCCTGATTATTACCGGTGAGCGATTTAATACCACGAATCAAAACGTTTGTTGATCCGCCGATACCGTTTCCTTGTTGAATCTGCAATCCTGAAATTTTACCTGACAGGGAAGATGCAGCATTTCCGGTTCTCGTTTCGCTTACCTGCGCACCATCGATTTGCTGTGCAGCATAAGGAAGTGAATTTCTCGAGCGTTCAATGCCCAGGGCTGTAACTACAACCTGTTCCAGTGTCTGGGTTTCTGATTGCATGATAACGGTAACCTCCAACTGATTGCCGAGCCTGAGTGTTTGTTCTTTGAACCCAACACCGGTAAAGACCAAAACCTCATTGCCGCCCGAAGATTTGATTGTGAATTCACCGGCCGCATTTGTTGAGGTGGCGGTATTGGTTCCGCGAACCTGAACGGTTATCCCCTCCAGGGGCGTACCGTCCGAGTCAATAACCTTACCTGTGATTGTTTTTTGCTGTGCATGGGAGAACAATCCACACAGCATAAACATGGCGAGGAGAGCCAAAATTTTTCTCATGTTTTTGTTTTTATTGTTAAAAAAAAGATAGCCTTTGCTATTAAATCAATTTGAGTTAACAAAGGCCATCCACATAAAAAGGCAAAAAAATTGACCTTTCTGCTGCGTCTGGTTCAAAAATAAAATTCAATTGATGCTCATTTTTAGTAAACAGAAGTCATTTTTGCTCAAAATGGTTAGGTTTGTTTTATGTTTTTGGAAAATTAATTTGATTTTATCAAAAAAAGTTTAGAATATTTTTGATCTGTAAAATGGAATAAAAACCAAATAAGTTCGAATAGGCTCCCCCAAACTCAAACTATTTGACCTGCAGGGTTTTTCGCGAATGACCTTCCGAAAGTTGCAGGAGTCATGACCGGATTCATTCAAATAACATTTTCTATTTCCTTTAAGAGCAACAGCCGTTAAAAATTCTGAATATGGAAGCCTTTTAGCAAAAGCAAATTGTAAAAGAAAATTTTGAATCATTCATAAATCGTTTGAAGACATCTTTTAAATCGAAAAAGGAAATTGAGAGCTATTAGTTACATTGCATTCACTAAACAAAAAGGCCGTCTCCAAATGGAAACAGCCTTTTCTTATTCTATCATTCTATTTTATCCTAATGTTGTTTCACATACCATTCCTCGTACTTTCTTGCTCCGTTATTGGAAGTCCATTTAACATGAAATGTTTCCGTATCCGGATCCCAACTGCTTATAGGATCTGTAGCAATGGGAAGAAGCGTGGTCATGGATACCGTTACCTTGTTTGTATTGGGGTCAACGGTAAATACTACCTGATTAGAATAGTAATTAATCAGATTCATAGTGACACTGTAAGGTCCAACCATGGTTAACCTGGCGCAACATTGGTTTGTAGTATTTCCCAAACTGGTTACACCTGTATAAACATATCTTCCGTCCCAGACATTTTTGGCACTGACATTTATCATCAGATGATTCCAGTTACTAATTTTGATAGATGCGTCTTTAATTGTGATTGGAAGCACATACAGATGTTCCAGGTTCAATTTCTTGGTATGAATTTTTACAGGAATCCATGCCTCCCTTTTTCCCGGTTCGATGGTAGCTTCAAAAGAAGTGATTTCGTAGGTACTGTCCGGAAGTAATTCATAAGGTTTATAGTTGGCATCCTTTGCTTTTTCCTTTTCATTGTACTCATCCAGATAGGCTTCATCCAAAGCAATCGTAGCTGTAACCGACTTGTCGAATTTTTCCATAGAAGCCAGGTTCAATACGATATAATAAGTAGTAGGCGTATCGGCGGGATCAAAGATGGCCACAAACGGCTTGTTAACATTGGCAGCAGCCAACGGCAACTCAATGTTGGGTTCATAATCTGCAAAGTCAACATAGTACTTATTATTTTTCAAACAAGAACTCATGACCAACCCGGCCGTTATGACAAGCGCTATGGCGAGTTTGATATTTAAGAGTTTTTTCATTTTTATTTCATTTATTTCTTTCAGATAAAGTTTCTATTTAGCCCAAAACAATTTCTGGCTCTGAGGGTCTGTGTTCGGTCCGCCTGCTTCTTTATAATTTTCAGCATTTGTATCAGCTTCTGATTTCGGATACCAAAGTTTGGTAGGCATATGCCGGTCGTATCCCGGAAATTTGGATGTGGGTAATATAGAAGAATTCGGGAACCCTGTCCGGCGGTATTCAGACCATGCTTCGGTTGATCCTACGTAGGCTAATGCAATCCACTTTTGGGTTATGATAGCTTCAAGCTTATTTGTGGATTTATCCCAGTTTATCAGGGGTATATCCTGCGTGTAATAATCTTCTGCATCCTGAGCATCAAAGCCAAAACTCTCAAAAGAAGCGGTTATACCGGCTTCATAAAAGTCCTTAGCGGCAGCATCGCCACCCGGCAACCATCCTTTCAGAGCCGCTTCTGATTGAAGGAAATAACTCTGAGCGGCAGAAATCAGCGGAACACCCTGATCATAACTATTCAAAATGCCATTTCCGATTCCTGATACTCCGCTGGGACCTAAAGTAGTGGCCGTAGCGCGATCGCCATAGTAGACACCAACATACTTCGTAGCATCATCATCATAATTTGAAAATTTAGACGATGTAGGAGTCAATCCTTTCGGTGCATAAATAACAAACAATCTGGGATCATTATTCGTTTTTAAGAAGTTAAGTGCAGCGCCACCGGCTCTTAAATAATTATAACCATCAGAATAAAGCGCTCCACCGGGATCTACACCAAATGATGCCCATAAAGGAGATTGTTTCCCCGTTGTGTTAAGATACCCCGGATTTACAAGGGCATCTTCTTGAAGGAAGCCCAATGACAGCGTTGTTTGGATGGCTGCTTTTCCGGCCTCACCAATTACAGATGATTCCCTGATGAGATATCTCAGTTTCACGGTATTGGCAAAAGCTAACCACTCGTCCATATCACCTCCAAACATAATATCGTTGTTAGCCATGTCTGTTTCGTTCGCCGCATTTGCACCCTGAATCATTTGAATGGCACTATCCAATTGAGCCAGATTGGCTGCATATACAGCCTCAGGTTCATCATAACTCGGAAAGAAATTACCAACTCCTGCAAAAGCCTCGGTGTATGGAATTTTGCCATAAGCATCCACTAATTTTTGAAAACCGTAAGCTTTCAAAATTTTTGCTGCAGCCTGGTAATAATGCATATTCTCCATTGTTGCAGCGGTTTTATCAATGTAATCTGCATTTTTCAGAACATCATAAATTCCCCAAATGGAAGGCGATCCCTGATTT
>JBIQMB010000101.1:0-8708 GCA_044463745.1 Chitinophagaceae bacterium
TGCATGACAAGTACCGGCTCCGGATCAGTGGTTACCTCCATCAATTGATTCTTAGCCCCTTCTTTAATAAAGAGAAACTTCGAATTTAAAGTATGGGTCTCTATCCTGAAACGCTTCACATTATATTGCAACTTATCTCCATCCAGATACACCGCTGTAATCACATTTTCAGGATCAAATCTTTCAATCAGCTTTACCTGATCGGCGTCAAATCGTTGCAACAATTCCTGACCCGTTATCTCATAGGTTCCATCAGCATAAACCACAAGCAGTTTATCATCCCCTTCAAAATCACCGAGCGCAATACCATTTCCATCCTCATTCAATCTTCCATAAGTCGTATCAAACCACAACTTTCTGTTCTCCAGCGTACTCTTGCCTTTTTCGGCCAGTTTTACCGAACGGATGGGATACTTGGTTACGATATTTCCGATGCTACCCCTACCCTTAATGGCCAGCGTTTCAAAATAAAAATCAAATTCCTTGATCTTCGCCTTGCACGACGGCGAAAGGGTTATTTTTACCACCTCAGCTTCTCCATTGGGGTTGACACTGAAATACTGCACCTTACTCCAGTCATCACCTTTGCCCACGGTCAGGTTATACTCCTTATCGCGCGTGATGCCGGTCACATTGAAGCGTTTGCCATAAGAAGTTCCTTTTTTGCCATCGGTATAAATCATGTTATACGTGGTACGGTCGTCGCTTTTATTAAATACCGCTGCATGGATAATATCTTTACCGATAAAGACTTTATCCGCTACGCGAACTATTTTCATTTTCCCTTCGCGGGTGAAAACAATGATATCGTCCAGATCACTGCATTCCGTAACAAATTCATCCTTCTTCAATCCGGTTCCGATGAATCCTTCCGACCGGTTCATATAAAGTTTGATGTTTGCGATGGCCACTTGCTTGGCTTCAATGGTATCGAACAATCGAATTTCCGTTTTCCGTTCTCTTCCCGTACCGTATTTTTTCAGCAGATTTTCAAAATAAGCAATGGCATAATCAGTCAGGTGCGCCAGATCATGTTTTACCTGTTTGATCTCCGCTTCCAGGGCTTTGATTTGTTCATTGAGCTGATCGATATCAAGCCTGTAAATTCTTCTAACCGGCTTTTCGGTCAGCTTCACCAGGTCTTCGCGGGTAATCTCTCTTTTAAGTTGTGCTTTGAACGGATCAAAAGCCTTATCAATCGCTACCAACACTTTTTCCCAGGTTTCGTGCTTTTTTTCCAGCTCCTTATAAATCTTTTCTTCAAAGAATATTTTTTCAAGAGAAGTATAATGCCATTTTTGCTGCAACTCGCCCAACTTGATTTCCAGCTCTTTGTTTAGCAGTATCCGCGTTTTGTCTGCAGCGTCTTTCAGCAATTCTGACACACCCAAAAACACAGGCTTTTGGTTGTCGATCACGCAGGCATTGGGCGATATTGAAATTTCGCAATCCGTAAATGCATAGAGGGCATCAATGGTAATATCGGGCGAAATACCGGCAGCCAGGTCAATCCTGATTTCGACATCAGCCGCTGTATTATCCGTTACTTTTTTAATTTTTATTTTCCCACTGTCATTTGCCTTCACGATGCTGTCCATAAGCTGCGAAGTGGTGATTCCGTATGGCACATCTTTCACCACCAGGGTTTTCTTATCCAGTTCTTCTATGCGGCATCTGACCCTTATTTTCCCTCCGCGCAATCCATTATTGTAATTCGACACATCAATCAACCCACCCGTCATAAAATCGGGATAGAGTTCAAACTTCTTGCCTTTATAGTATTTGATGGTGCAATCGATAAGCTCATTAAAGTTGTGAGGCAAAATTTTCGTGGCCAGACCTACGGCTATACCTTCGGCTCCCTGCGATAATAAGAGCGGAAATTTTACCGGAAGGGTTACAGGTTCATTTTTTCTACCGTCATAGCTCAATTGCCAATTGGTGGTTTTTTCATTGAACCCTACTTCTAACGCGAATTTGCTCAGTCGGGCTTCGATATACCTCGGCGCAGCTGCATCATCGCCCGTTCTCAGATCACCCCAGTTTCCCTGCGTTTCGATTAGCAGATCTTTCTGTCCCAGATTCACAATCGCATCTCCGATACTGGCATCCCCATGCGGATGATACTGCATACTTTGCCCGATGATGTTGGCTACTTTATTAAACCGGCCATCATCCATTTCCTTCATAGCATGGAGTATTCTCCGTTGAACGGGTTTGAGTCCGTCTTCAATAGCCGGAACAGCTCTCTCAAGAATTACATAGCTGGCATAATCCAAAAACCAGTTTTTGTACTGGCCCGAAATGCCCCCGTCGGTTACGGTATAGGCAACTTTCTTTTTCGACTTCGACATGGGTCGCAATTTAATCACGGCTTTAATCCTTTCCAATTTTAATTGCCAACATCAGATATTTTAAATTTTCATTTAGCCGTCGGGCATTGCGTTACAGATGATTCTCCATTCACGATCAGGTCTTTTCATATTTCAGTTTTCGAAATTGACATGATAAAAAAATACCTTTGTGCCATGCGGAAGTTTGAAGATACATACCGGCACAAGGGATTGCGAAAAAAACTGATAGAAGGTATCCGGTCGAAAGGAATAACCGATGAAAATGTGCTCACCGCCATGATGGAGATTCCGAGGCATTATTTTCTGGATAAGGCGTTGGAGGATATTGCCTATCAGGACCGGGCTTTTCCCATTGGCCAGGATCAAACCATTTCTCAACCGTACACGGTGGCCTACCAGACCCAGCTTTTGGATTTAAAACCATTTGAAAAAGTGTTGGAAATAGGAACGGGCAGCGGATATCAGGCCATTGTACTGGCCGAGATGGGAGCACGGGTTTATACCATTGAGCGGCAGAAAAAACTATTCGATCAGCATAAACATTTTATTCTTCGAAGCAAATACCCCTCAATAAAATACTTTTATGGAGATGGCTTTGAGGGTTTACCAACCTTTGCTCCTTTTGATAAAATTCTAATTACGGCCGCGGCGCCTTTTATTCCTCCGAAATTAATTGAGCAATTAAAACCTGGCGGACAAATGATAATTCCGGTAGATGATAACGGAAGCCAGCGCATGCTTCGCCTGACCAAGAAGGAGGATGGCTCTTACACGGAGGAAAGGTTCGCCAACTTTTCGTTTGTTCCAATGCTGCAAGGGCGGGAGGATTGATGGAATCCACCGAGATAAGGACTCAAGCAGATACAATAGACTTGCGCAGAGGTTGATGATATCGTATCTGGGCTTTTTGCTTTTTGTATTGCAAGATTACGCCGACTTGCAGGTATATTTAAGCACCAGACTGTTATCTCCCGCCTTCAGTTTATCAGGCGCCAGAATCCGTGGTAAAAAAGCAACCTCCAATCCATCCGCAGTTCTTATGAACATTTCTAACCCTGAACAATGTGATAAGCCTGGAATTTCACGTATCGCCTGATGTCTATTCTTATTGCAAATTTATTGCCGTCGGTTTTAACCGACGGACCGAAAGAACCAATTGGCGTGGCTTTAGCCACATTTATTTGAATCCTCCGGGTTCATTAATAGCCCAAGGTCTTTTCTATATATACATTAGAACCCGCCAGGTTCTTGAGATGATACCGTGCACACAATCTGTCAGGTTTTTGCCGGCGCTCAAAGCCCACGCGCAACCTTACAGGATGATCTCTTACCCTAAAGGTCATCCTTATAAAAGAACCCCTGATTCAATCCCGTTAGGATGTAATGATTGTAGAAAACACATCATATCGCCAATAAACCTCGATAGAGGTGACATATCAAATTTATCCCTCAAACATCGATGCTCCATATCAGCCGCACTAAAGAAATGCACTCCTTCAGGATATAAAATATTAAATTGCATCAAAATTTTTTTAGATGAAAAGATTTCTGATTCCTATTGCCTTTATTTCCTTTTTAATTTCCGGGTGCAACCAATCTATTAAAATCAATGCTTACCAATACGATATCCAGAAGGATATTGATGTAAAAAATGGGGCTGTTGTTAGCGCTCATCCCCTCGCCAGCGAAGTAGGTGTTAAAATATTAAGAGAAGGCGGAAATGCTGTAGATGCGGCCATTGCCACGCAAATGGCACTTGCCGTGGTTTATCCTGTGGCAGGAAACATCGGCGGGGGAGGTTTCACGGTCATTCATCTGAAAGATGGTAAAAACATCACGATCGATTATCGTGAAAAGGCACCGGCTAAAGCCTTCAGAGATATGTATTTGGATAGCGCCGGTAATCCGTTGCTGAATTTATCGCAGGATGGGCATCTGGCTTCAGGGGTTCCGGGTGCTGTAGCCGGTATGTTTGAAATGGCGATGTATGCTAAACTGCCTTTCAAGAAACTCATCCAACCCGCAATAGATCTGGCAGAGCATGGTTTCGCCATCACAGAAGGTGAAGCATCGGCACTAAATTATTATCAGGACGACTTTAAAAAATACAACACCGTGATGCCGGTTTTTGTGCGTGAACAAAAGTGGCAGAAAGGGGATACATTGGTGCAAAAAGACCTTGCCAATACCTTAAAGCGCATCAGGGATAATGGCCAGAAAGGATTTTATGAAGGAGAAACCGCAAAGTTGATTGTGGAGGAAATGGAACGTGGAAATGGTATTATTTCTTACGAGGATTTAAAAAACTACCAGGCTGTAAATCGCACCCCTATTGAGTTTGATTATAAGGGAGCAACCGTAGTTACTATGCCGTTACCCAGCAGCGGTGGCATCATTGTGGAGCAAATGCTGAAAATGAGTGCCATATACCGACTGGATACAATGAAATTTAATTCTGCCGAAGCGGTTAATCTGATGACCGAAATTGAAAGGCGTTGCTTTGCTGATCGTGCCAAATATTTGGGCGATCCCGACTTTTATAAAGTGCCGGTTAAGACCCTCGTAAGCGAAGATTATCTGCGCGACAGAATGAAAACTTTTGTTCCCGGAAAGGCAGGCAACAGCGAAGAAATTAAAGAAGGAATCATTCCTGAAAGTGAAGAAACCACCCACTTCAGCGTAGTTGACAACGAGGGAAATGCCGTTTCGGTTACCACTACCATCAATGGCGGATATGGAAGCCGTACGGTGGTAGGCGGTGCCGGATTCTTCCTGAATAATGAGATGGACGACTTCAGCGTAAAACCGGGAGTGCCCAATATGTTTGGTGCTGTGGGACAGGAAGCCAATGCCATCCAGCCTCAGAAAAGGATGCTCAGCAGCATGACCCCTACCATCATATTAAAGGATAACAAACCCTGGATTGTGCTGGGCACACCGGGCGGAACGACCATCATCACCAGCGTTTATCAGACCATTGTGGACATTATGGATTTCAAAATGTCGGCGCATGATGCTGTCAATAAACCGAAGTTTCATCATCAGTGGCTACCTGATCAGATTGATCTTGAAAAAGGATTTGATGAGAATGTAAAAGCCCAGCTTGAAGCCATGGGATATAAAATAAAAATGCGCAATTCGATCGGCAGAACGGAGGTAATTATGCGAAATGCGGATGGCTCTTTTACGGCGGTCGCCGACCACAGGGGTGATGATAGTGCGGCCGGATATTGATACGCTTGCACATTAAATCTTGCGGATATCACCGCAAGGCGGAAAACATTTGTTGAAACAAACAGAAATCAGTGCGTATTCTATTAAAACATACGGAAGTAACCTGAAAGACCGATCTGAATTATCATCCGTTAGATTATTTAGATAATCTCTTTTGCAATTAAATCCACACGATTAAATTGATTCCGAAATAATAAAATTCGTTGTCATGTTGAATCGAATTCATTGCCTTTTGGTGGCACTTTTTTTATTCAGTTTAAGCCCAACTACAGAAGTTCAAAAAAAATTCACAGGTACAATTTCTTTCGTAAGTATAACAAATGATATCCCCGGCGACAGTTTTCAGTTAGTCATTAATAAATCTTTCATTGAGAAAATAAATATTTCCAAATTCTCCTTTCCATTCAACCGAATTATTTTCATCAAAGATTCAGGCCGGATTTACCATATAAACTACAGTTTGGGAAGAATTTTGTGGCAGGATATTAAAGATAAACCGTTTGATACTTCTATCTATCATGAGACAAATATCGAAAGAGTTATCATGGGCTACCATTGTAATCTGCTAACTCATTCCAAAAAAATGACCTGGTACGGCGACGACTTTGAAAGAAAAATATATTCAGAGAGATGGGTAACACAAGATTTCATTCCGGATTACGGTCAGGAATTTTTCCCTCTTCTAAAAAGCACATTTGGAATATATGAAAAAGGTATTGAATTAGCACGTAAATTAATCATTGAGTCAGAAAAAGACACGTCTATTTCAGTAACGCAGGTCACTAAAATCGCTTCTATCGAAGGCACAATTCTTTGGGAACTTCCAAAAAATTATGACCTCATGCCGTATAACAGAGAAACGATTATCAGGACGATTAAGGAGCAGGGTAAAAAAAACAATCCCTTTTGGAATACGTTGAACCAATGATGAGTTACTATTTCTGACACACTGCCTTGTTCGTTGCAACGAATACAAGAATAATCTTTCCAATTTGATAAGCAATTTTATTCCGGATTTTTTTGCCGTAAAAATCACAAGATCATTCAAAGGTCTCCACAATTTCTGCACCCTTTAAATTATCCTTTCAACTCTACTCATCTATTTCAAACTCCGCATCCCCTGCCTCATCTGCTCATCCGGCGTTTTCTCGTACATGAAAATCTTTACCGTCCAATCCGGAAACTGATATTGCATCGTCAGTTCTATAAAAAAGTTATTGCGGTCGTTTTTCACCTTTTCAAGGCTAAACTTAGAGGCTGCAAAACTCCTTCCTTCATCGGGTTTATCGTAATTCCCTATCAGTGTTACCTTCTCAAAGCCATTGGGCGTAAGCTTCATATTGTTCATTTGCTTATAAAGCTCATTGTATTTTTTAACCGCCAGGTCGTACTCATCCGTTTCAAGCAAAACAGACTCCCAGCTAAATCCGTCGGGCACAAAATACTGATGAATGACAGCGGAAACCGCCTGCGGAAGCGCCAACCTGCTTTCATAAATATTGGCGTAGGTCGTTTCAGAAAGCACGGTTCCTTTTGAATTTTCAAAATCATTAAAGTATTCCTTTACCACTTCGTTCAAGGCTTTTGTAAAGGCTGTTTCTGTTTTGCGGACAGGGAGAGAAGATTGTGAATACACAATGACAGATACCAGCATCAATGCCGGCAGAAAGATTAGTTTCATAAGTCGGGTTAGTTTTTTGGTTTGGATTTCAGGTGCGATAATAGAACAAATTTTTAAACCGAAAAAAAATAAATATCCTCACAGAATAAAATACTTTTCATTTAACGTATTCAAAATCATAAAATGTGCAGGTTTGAATTACTTTTGCGATAACTCATTTATATCTCTTTCTTCTGAAAAAAGTACTCAAAATATTCGTCAAAATTCTTCTTTCACTACTGGTGTTGTTACTGGTATTATGGGTGCTGCTTCAGACCTCCTTCTTTCAAAATTTTCTGGTGACACGCATCACTAAGGACCTGAGCAAGAAATTAAAAACCACGGTTTCTATCAAGCATGTCAATTTTGAACTGTTTGACCGCATGCGACTGGAAAACACCCTGGTGCTGGATCACCAAAAAGATACATTGCTATATGCAGGTGCACTGCGCGTGAGTATTACCGACTGGTTTTTTCTCAAAGATAAAATCGAACTAAAATTTATCGGACTAGATGATGCAACCATCAAACTAAACCGAACGGCGCCTGAATGGAATTACCAGTTTTTGGCAGATTTTTTCGGTTCCGGTTCCAAATCAGAAAAAAGCAGCAAACCGATAGACCTTAATTTGAAAATAATCAGCCTGAAAAACGTAACCGTTTTCCAACAGGATAAATGGCTGGGCAGAGACATGTTTGTATCTGTAAAAAATATGCGGCTTGATGCAGATCTGCTCGACCTACAAAAGAGAGACCTGCACATAAACCAGATCAATCTGGACCAACCCGTATTTGCCCAATTCGACTACGACGGTCTTCGTCCACCGAAAATAAAACCCGATCAAACCACATCTGATTCCATTTCGGCTGATGAACCCTTTAATCCGGACGGATGGAAGTTATTGGCCAAGAGAATTAATATTACGGATGGAAAAGTAGCCATCGAGCGCGAGGGTAAATTACCTTCGGTTATGGGTCGGTTTGATGAAAACCACATCATTCTTTCCAAACTCAATGCCTCACTTAGAAACACGCAACTCATCGGAGATACACTCACCTCTGATGTAGATTTTTCGGTAAAAGACAGGGGCGGATTCATCATCAAGAAATTCAATTCAAAGTTCAGGATGACACCCCGGAGCATGGAGTTTTTTTCGCTGAATATAGAAACAGACAAGAGCCGGCTGAGAGATTATTTTTCCATGCATTACAATTCTTTCAACGACGACATGAATGATTTCATTCATAAGGTGCAGATGAAAGGAGATTTCAAAAATACCATCCTGAGTAGCGACGACCTGGCGTATTTTGCCCCGGCGGCGGAGGCATGGGGTATCGTTTTTGACATCAACGGAACCGTAACGGGAAAGGTAAATAACCTGACAGCACAAAATGTAAACATCAGGGCCGGAAATGAAAACTTCCTTTCAGGAGATGCGAGCTTGAGAGATATGCAAAGC
>JBIQMB010000102.1:0-8701 GCA_044463745.1 Chitinophagaceae bacterium
CAATATGTTTACGGATTTGGTATCAATGAAGACATCCCTGAAGGACTGCTATTTACTTTTACCTCAGGCTTCACCATCAAAGAAGATTTATCCCGCCCTTTTATCGGACTTAACTTTCACAAATACGGGTTTTTGAAAAAACATCAATACCTGGACTATACGTTGAGAGCCGAAGGGTTCTATCACCAAAACCACATTGAAGATGTAAACCTCCTGGCAGCGGTTAATTACTTTGATAATCTTAAAAATATTACACCCAAATGGCGGCAAAGATTATTTTTATCGCTCACTGCCTCCCATCAAATCAAACCATTACTGAATGAGCCTCTTTTTATCAATAGCCAATTTGGCATTCCCGAGTATGGCCGTGATTTCACAGGCGGTAACACACGTATAACTTCCAAAGCCGAATCTGTATTTTTTAGCCCGTGGTCCATTGCTGAATTTAAATTCGCTCCATTGCTATCGGTCAATATCACAGCTTTTTCTCCCGTAGATGAGCGGCTTAAACTTTATTCTTCATTCGGAGCCGGCATACGCACCCGAAACGAAAGCTTAATTTTTGGTACAATTGAGCTAAAGGGGAATTTCTTTCCGCGAGGAAATTTTGTGGGCGAAAAAGTAAACGTTGAACTCTCTACCAATGTTTCCTTTAAGTACAAAAGCCAGTTCCTGAACAAACCCGACTTTATAGAGGTTAATTAAACAACTGATGCATTTAAAAACTTCCGGCTTACAGGATGAAATTTTCATTAATTATTTCACCGTGAACGAAGCTTTTCTATCGCCCCATAATAGCGTGACCACCCCCTCTTTATCTATTTTAAAGGTCAATTGTTCTGAAGCAGCATTTCCCTTTGTCAGTTTTGTTTTAACCCTCAATTGGTCATCTTCTTCTTTGTAAGAGAAAGCTCCCCACTGGTTCCAGGTTTTGTTAAAGATGAAAGTGACCTGATCTCCGGTAAAAATTGTAAAAAGGCCATACTTACCTGCCGGCAGTTTTGCTCCATCAATACTTACAGCTTTATCCGTTTCAAACACCGTAGCCTCATTGGCTCCCGTACGCCATACCTGATTCTCCATAGGTTCCAAATCCTTCCCAATGGTTCTTTTCTTGATAGAAGGACGGCTGTACTGAATTGAAATGGTAGCACCGCTGTTCAATTTTTGAGATACAGTGGCAGGCGGACTGGGCCTTTTTGATTTATCCTCATCCTGAGCATGTGCAGTTAAATGAAGAGCCAGCGCCAGGATAAAAACCGCAAAAGGAATCAACTTTTTCATGTAATAAAATTTATAGATTATGTATTGGGTTTAAAGAAATTTGTACAACAATTTTCAATCCTAAAATTAATTAAAAATAAAAATATCTTGTTTCATTTTTTGGAAGGCCTGATATAATTAAACTATATTTGCAAACTTTCAGGGCCCCGTAGCTCAGTGGATAGAGCAACAGCCTTCTAAGCTGTGGGTCGAACGTTCGAGTCGTTCCGGGGTCACTCAATTGCTTTCGCCTTTTATCTGAATATTCAGGATTTTTCACACCTTATTATGGACGTACAAATAGCCACATCCTGGAAGCATCTTTTACAACCTGAATTCAACAAACCTTATTTTGCTGAATTGGTCAATTTTATTAAGACAGAAAAGGCCGCCAAAAAAGTCATTTATCCTGCCGGAAGTGAGATTTTCAACGCATTTGAAAACACCCCGTTCGATGATATAAAAGTAGTTATAATCGGGCAGGATCCTTATCACAATCCCGGGCAGGCACATGGACTCTGCTTTTCAGTACCGGGTAGCACTCCGCCGCCACCATCTTTAAAAAATATCTTCAAAGAACTGAATGATGATATCGGAATGGAGATTCCATCTCACGGTGACCTTACACACTGGGCTAAGCAGGGCGTTTTACTGCTCAACACATCCCTGACTGTAAGAAAAAATGAGCCGGCCAGCCACAGCAAAATAGGCTGGGAAAAGTTTACCGATGCTATTATCCAATTAATTTCGGATAGAAAAGACCATGTGGTTTTCTTATTGTGGGGTGTGCATGCCCGAAGCAAACAGTTACTTATTAACCCCCGAAAGCATTTTATTTTAACAGCGGCTCACCCTTCGCCTTTAAGCGCGCATAATGGTTTTTTTGGTTGCAGGCATTTCTCAAAAACCAACCAAATCCTTGCTCAGCATGGCATTCAACCTATTGACTGGAAATTAAAATAATCTGACTTGAAAAATATTTTTTATAGAATTGCCGCCTTATGGACCGTACTGGTTTTCTCCCTTTCGTTATTGGTAGAAGCGTTTTTGCTTTTTATCACAGGATGGCTTAAAGAGCCCAAAAAAACGGAGGTTTTCAGGCGGATATCCATCGTTTGGATTCGCGTATTTCTGTTTCTGGTAGGATGCAGATTGAAAGTAGTGGGCAAGGAAAACTTTGAAAAAGGGAAGGTTTACGTGGTAACCTCTAATCATAATTCCTTCCTGGATGTGCCCGTATTAACACCTTTCGTTCCAGGACCCAATAAAACCATAGCTAAGATAGAAATGTCAAGAATTCCGATATTCGGGCTCGTATATAAAAGAGGTTCCATTTTGGTAGATAGAAAAGACAAAGAGAGCAGAAAAAAAAGTTTTTTACAGATGATACAGGTCATCCAAAAGGGAATGCACATGTGCATTTATCCGGAAGGCACCCGAAACAAGACCTCTCAACCGCTTAAAGAATTTCATGATGGTGCATTCAGACTGGCAATGGATACACAGAAAGATATTATCCCGACCCTTATTTTCAACACTAAAAAAATCTTACCGGCCGATAAAGGATTCTGGTTTAAGCCCGGCAAGATCGAATTACATTTTTTAGAGCCCGTCCGCGTGCAAAATTATGATTCACATGAAGAACTGAAGTTGTCCGTTCACAAAATCATGTCGGAATATTATTCTGAAAATCAGGTGTAGAATTTATTCAATCATTTTTCTTCTCATACTGTAAACAAGCAATCCGCCAATCGTTTTCGCTCCAACCTTATTTTTCATATTTTGGCGAATTGTTTCAATGGTACGGGGGCTCAAAAAAACAATTTTTGATATTTCATCCGTCGTTTTATCGTCTCCCAACAGTTGCAAAATCTTTAATTCCTTTTCGCTAAAGGATATATCATTTCTGTCATCATACTGGTTTCTCGCTCTTTTCTTTTGCATCAACTTGCCCATCACTGCATTGTTAACCAATTGATTGAAATAAAATTCATCATTCATACAGGTCAAAATAGCGTGATAAATCTCATCCGGGTCCGTCGTTTTTGTTAAAAACGCATTTGCCCCATTTTCCATCATCTTACTGATGGTTTGTTGGTCATCATACATAGTCAGAACGATGATTTTAACGTCATCATATTCTTTGCGTAACATTTCGATCGCGTTGATTCCATCCATTTCAGGCATTCGGATATCCATTAGGAGCACATCGGGCTTTTTAATCGAAATTTTGTGCAACAGTTCTTTTCCATTTTCCGCTTCCCAAATAATCTTTATCTTTTCCCGATTACTTAGTGCCAACTTTATCCCATCCCTGAAAATCTTATGGTCGTCGGCAATAGCGACTTGGATTGGTTCTTTGGTAATAGACATTGAATGTGGTCAGTTAGTAGCTGTAAATATATTGATTATAACGGAAAGTCATGCTTTATATTACTTTTTTTTCAAAAAAAAACAAGTACTTCCGCTCAAATCACCGTAAAATTTACAACACAAAAAGAAAGTAAATGTTCGTAAAAAATTAAATCTTATCACAAGAAAAAATATCTTTGCGCCGCAATAGAAATATAATGTGAAGATAAAAAATATTTTTTGCGGAAAACACCCTTTTTTTCTTCGTACAATCACCTATTAACGACAAGCCTTTTTGTGTATTTTTACGAAGTTCGACCTGCTATTTTACCACGATTTTTTACGCATATTTGAACCGTAGTTTTACTATTTTTTAAAGTACTAATACGTTATTTTTCTACGTATGATTTCCCTGTAATAATACCGTAATGCTTACTGGTAGTGGGTTTCACTTAATCCGGATGGGGGTGTGGGTGATACCACCCATTTGTCCATGAATCCAAATTTTCGGAAGTTAGTATCAGCTTTTTAACAAAAAGCTATTATTTAATAACCATTTTTAAACTACTATCATGAAAAAAAATGCACTTCTTGAAACCAAGAGGGCTGATGTAGGACAAGACATTGGTCAGGAGGAAGGCTACAAAATGGTATCCGCTTACAGGGAAGCCAACCCTGAGGCAGTACCCGGTTATTTTATCGGCCGAAACATCCTCGAAAAAGTCCTCAATCAGCCAAGTTGCATCGGAATCAGTTTCCGGAAAGCACTGAATGAAGCCGGCGAAGAGCACCTTGTTTACACAGGTGTTGATGCCGAAGGAAAAGACATTCTTACCTATTCCGTTGTTACTCCAGTGGGCGACATTGAGCAGCACAACGGTATTGTAGGAGACAGGATCATTTGGGATTGGGATATTTTCTTCCCTCCAAAACCCCCGAAGCCTGATGTACCCCCAAAACCATAAGCTTATGTTTTTTCACTATTGTATGATAATACAATAAATTAAACCAAAATGCAGTTATATTTGATGAAAAATAGCTGCACGGTTGATCTTGTTTCTTACCATACAATCTTTATTCACATTTTTACCCTTACTGTTTTTCTTTATCTATAAGCGAAAGAGAAAAGAAAAAATAGTAAGGGTAATTTTTTATTATATCATTTATTGCATTTTACAGGATGTAGCGACTTTTGTACTTTCCTCTATACCTGATTTAAAAGGAAGTGTGATTCATTTATTTAGTGCATATACCATTATTGAATTCTCTCTTTTTTGTCTATTTTATTATTATCTATTTCCTGCAACACATAAAATCCGAACCATAACCAAATACGTTTGGGCTGCTTTTTTACTATTCGCTTTCCTCGACTTCTTTTTCTTTAATCAGTTCCAGAGTTTCGATTCATTTACAATAGGTATTGAATCATTAATCCTTATATTGTTGTGCGGATATTATCTTTATTACCAGGTTACAACTACCCTTTCCATGTTTGTGTACCGCACATTCAACTTCTGGATTATCGTAACGTTTCTAATGTACATTTCTTCTACATTCTTCTTATATTTAATGACGGATACCATGGGTGGTGATCCTGAGTTTCAGGGTTATTACCTGGGGATAAACTTCGGCGCCAATATCCTCAAAAACATGTTACTTTGTTTTGCCCTGAGCCGTAAGCACGTACTTACACCTGATAATGACGTGAAAGAGAAAAAGGAGTTCAATTTAGATCTGGGAGACGATTTCGCCCTTCCACAAAAATTGCCGCTGTGAATGAAATGACGCTTTTACAGTTAACCTCAGGATTTGGGATTACGATGCTTATCGTAGGTACCATCGGCATGGTGTTTATGGGCTTTATGCTTATTATGGTATTGGTATTTCAACAAAAAAGAATCATCGCGTTTAATAAAATCGTACAAAACTTTGAAAAAGAAAAACAGCAAATCCTGCTTTCCGCATCAGTAAAATTTCAGGAAGAAGAAAGACAACGATTGGCTGCCGACCTGCACGATGATGCGGGTCCGCTTCTGGCAACTGCCAGGCTCTATCTGAATGAAAATCTCATTCATCAAAAACCTGACGAACAACTCCATGCTATTTTTAGCGCCCGGCAAATCATTGACGAAACCATTTCCCTGATCCGTAACATTTCTCATAACCTTTTGCCACCCACCTTAAAAAACTTTGGGCTGGATGCCGCTCTCACCGATTCTTTTGAAAAATTAAACAGCACCGGTTCCATCAATGCGAGCATCCGGATAAATGATAACAGCCGCCGGTTAGAAGGTCATCAGGAATTACTGACCTACCGGATTATTCAGGAACTCATAACCAATATTTTAAAACACTCCAGTGCCAGCTTCCTGCATCTTACCCAAAACAGTCAGGACAATTGGGTTTATTACAGAATACACCATGATGGCAAGGGGCTCCTGCAAAAAGATTTTGATAGCCTGGCCAACAAATCTGCAGGTCTTGGCTTGAAAAATATAGAAAGCCGGGTCAATATTCTCAAAGGCAGAATTTTCTTCGAAATGGACAATACACAGTCCTATTACAAAATCACACTTGAAATCCCGAATGTTATTTGACTTTTTTTAATTGCTTTGCTATATTTGTTCAAATATCCAAGCAAAACCGGTTTCATGAGTGAAGAAATTATCAGAGTGGCTATTGCAGACGATCACCAAATTTTCAGAAAAGGTGTCATCCTTTCATTAAGACAATATACCAACATTCAATTCATCTGCGAGGCAGACAATGGAGAAGAATTAATAGCCTGTGTTGAAAAGGAACTCCCTGACGTAGTTCTTCTCGATTTACGCATGCCCAAAAAAGACGGTATAGAAACAACCAAGCACTTAAACAAGGCTTACCCTCAATTAAAAATCCTTATCCTAACCATGTATGAGGATGAACGCTTTGTTGGCCATCTGATGGAAAGCGGAGCCAATGGCTATCTTTTAAAGAGTACAGAACCGGCAGAAATAAAACAGGCTCTGGAAGATGTAATGGAAAACGGTTTTTATTTGAATAATTTTGTCAACCGGGTACTGATTAAGAAAAATTATTCAAAGCAAAGGTTTAACCCGAATCTGACAAACGAAATTATTATCAGCGATCGGGAAAAAGAGGTCCTCTCCCTTGTATGTATGGAGTTTACAGCCCAGGAAATAGCACAGAAAATGAATATCAGTCCGCGAACCGTAGAAGCCATCAAAGACCGGTTAATGGAGCGATTTGAAGTTAAGAACTCAGTAGGCCTTGTCTTCTTCGCGATGAAAAATTCGTTGCTGGATTAAAACGTTTTGTGTAATCTTATGGAAATGCTTTCAGGTCATCGCGGGTAATCAATAGTGATCTCTTCATCTTGGCATTCCCATTCTCATCCTCCTCTAACGGTACAGGCGTGATTTCAGGCCTGTTCACATCGTCAGATTTTACCTTTTGCAGGCTGTCAAGCAAAACGTTAAAGACTTCAGGATGATTAATATACCATTTGTAACTCTCAAAAAATTCTTTCTCAGAAGTTTTATTGACTTGGAAAACATTTTGGGTCAATTCTTTTAACTGATCACTCAGCACAACAGTAGAGTCTCTTGCCACGATTTGATTGGCCCAGGCCTCCGCCAGAAAAACATCCCACATTACTTGTTTCATCTCTTCAGGCTGAAGCACATTGCGGGGAATTCGTTTCTCCTTATTACAGCCCATTGCCATTATAAGCACACATAATATCGGGTAACTAATCCATCTCATTTTAGTCCCTCTTTATATTTATTGGCGTTGGTAACATCCAGCTTTTGCAAAAATTCACGTGCTCTTTCCTTCTCTTGTGGCGGTGCCTTAGAAAAAACTTTAATCAACTCCAGCGTTTTGCCCTGAAAGAAAAACGGGAGGATCATTGTATTGGGGTTGTCGTTATTAAACTGATTTAGAGAACCCAATGCCCTAAGGATCTCTGATCGTCCCATGGCCTCATTTTCATACATTTTATCCATTCCTTTCCGATAATAATCGTAAATCACATCATGAAACACATTGTAACGACTATTCAAAAGATTCTCAGCCAGCCAATACCTGTTTCTGGTTCCGTCAAAAGCTTTCCACCCATTAATACCTCTGCCTTCGGGAGCGCCATTTACAATATTCTGCGCTTTTTGGAAATAAACATTTCCTCCTCCATTTGAAAATGAATCATAATCAAAACCCAGGATTATATTTATCCAATAGGCAAGAACAGCCGTTAAATTTGCTGTCAAAGGATCATTGCCCGAAACCCTGGTGTCGCTAAAGGTTAATTGCTGAAATTCTACATACTTAAATATTACATCATTATCCTGAAAATTGATAACGGGCGATTGGTAAGCGGCATTAAAAACCGGCCTTGCCGACTGAATGGTCAAAGATGCTTTGTAAGTATCCGGATCGTTGGTAGATTCCAGATTCAACAGAAAACTACAATCAATCTTTTCGTTCGTTTTGAAGTTGTCGTTTGACCATTTGCGATTGTTTACAAAATCATTGAGCGATGTTTTCAGGGTTTCAAAAACGTTTTTGTTAACCGAGCTTCCAACCCTGTTGCTCATTACCGTAACTCTCGCTCTCAGCTCCTGCGCATTACATAGGGTCGCCGAACAAAAAAAGACCATTAAAAAAATCAATTTATACATAGGGCTATTCAGGATTTTTTATTTTTAAAATATTTCTCTACAATTAGTAGGATATCTTTTGCCAGATCCTCCTTTTTCTTTAAAGGAAACGATTGTTCATTTCCGTTTCTTTCAAAGATGGTTATTTTATTTGTGTCAACACCGAAGCCTGCGCCCTCATCCCTGAGAGAATTTAAGATTATCATATCTGCATTCTTCTTTTTCATTTTCTCAAGCGCATTCTGCTTTTCATTATGTGTTTCCAAAGCAAAGCCAATGAGTAGTTGATCCGGCCTCTTTGTCTTACCTGCTTCGGCTAATATATCTACTGTTGGTTTTAATGTAATCCGGTATTCACCTTCTCCTTTTTTTATTTTTTCGTCTGAAGTATCCGCCGGCGAAAAATCGGCTACTGCTGCGGCCATAAT
>JBIQMB010000103.1:0-8646 GCA_044463745.1 Chitinophagaceae bacterium
TTGTATTCACCATTCCGCCAGTCATTACTTTAGCCACACCTAATCTTTCCATAACATAATTCACAATTCATAATTCATAATTCATAACTGGCTTCACTCACTTCTCAAACTCTTAACCGGATTGGCCTTTGCCGCTTTAATCGCCTGAAAGCTGATGGTTAATAAAGCAATAACTATGGCTACCAATCCTGCCAATGCAAACACCCACCAATGAATCCGAATTTTGTAAGCATAATCCATCAGCCATTTATTCATCAGCCACCAGGCAACGGGTGTTGCGATAGCCAGGGAAATCAGAATCAGTTTCAGGAAATCCAGTGAAAACAATTTTACGACAGACGCTGCGGAAGCGCCCAATACTTTTCGAATTCCGATTTCCTTTACGCGTTCGGCCGTAGCCTGTACAATCAGTCCAAAGATGCCAAGGGCAGCCAGTAACATTGATAATGAACTGAAAAATCCAAACAGTTTCATCAACTTTTCTTCGGGAATATATTGTTTCATGAGCATATCATCCACCCAATATATGCGGGGAGCTTTCTCCGGATAATATTTTTTTAATAACTGATGGGCGATAGCCGCTACCTCTTTTTCTTTGCCTGGCGTTACGCGCACCATCATACCACCGTAGAGTATATTCTTTTGGGCCAGCACTACCGTTGGGCTCATCTCACTTTTCAACGATTCGGGCACAAAATCTTTGACAATGCCAACAGGGGTGTTTCTGATCGATTGCCGGGGTTGACCCAGTTGCTGAATGTTCAGGAGCCTTGCTGTGTAGGCAGTGATAAGAGAAGATTGCAATGAGGCTGTCTGCGAATACGTGGCTGAATCCAGCATTTGAAGATCGTCGTCGTTCATTGCATCAAAGCCAAAAGACCGATCGAGATAACGCCCTTTGGTTAATTGAAGGCCCATCGTTTTTGCCATATCCACATCACCGGTTATATACCAGACCTTCACCTTTTCATCCGTGCGTCCCGGCAGTTCTACATCGCGGGTCATATAGCCCTTACTTCCCGGCGTCCACGGTGTAAGGCTTACGCTTTCAACCCCCGGCTTACGAAGCATTTCGTTTTTCATTACCGCCGCCTTTTCTCCGAGGTGAATAAATTCGGTATATAGCAGGTGATCCTTATTGAATCCCAGATCTTTTTGGGTGAAAAAAGAAACCTGTTGTTTTACCACAATCAGCGCTACCAATACAATGATGGAAATCGCAAACTGAAAAACCACCAAAGCCTTCCGAACGATGTTTTGTCCGGAATGCCCGGTATTAAACAAACCACCTTTGACCGCCAGCGCCGGTCTGAATCCGGATAATAACAATGCGGGATATAAGCCGATCAGAATACTGATAGCTACTATGAGTAAAATAGCTTTGATAGCCAATGCCAGCGAAGAAAATACCGTGAGTGACAGCTTGTGCCCGAGATACCCCTCCACCGCCGGAAGTGACAGTTGATACAGCACCAATGCCAGCATAGTCGCCATAACAAAAAACAAAACGGATTCCATCACAAATTGCACCATTAATTGTTTTCTTTTTGCACCCAAAATTTTTCGGATGCCTGTTTCCTTCATCCGGCGGAGGGCACGGGCTGTGGTGAGGTTGATAAAGTTGACACACGCAATGATCAGCAACAACAATGCTACGCCCGACAGGATGAAAATATTTTTAAGGCTTCCCTTTACTGCCAGGTTTTCTGCAAATTCGGAATGCAGATAAATATCCTTCATCGGCTGAAACTCGTACTGGTATGGATTTTTTACCTGCACAAAATGCGCGTACCAGTCATTTACCTTTGCAGTAAATTTTTTCATATCCACCCCCGGCTTCATCAGAATAAAATTCCGGGAAAAAGTACCGGCCTGTTTACTGCTTGCCTCTTCAAGGCGCGGTATTGACAAAATCACCACATCTGCCCTGAATACCGTGTTGGATGGCAGGTCATCAATCACTCCGGTGATGAGATATTTCCGTGGTTTATCCGAAAAATCCGGAATATCTTCGATCACCCGGCCTACCGGGTCTTCCTTAGCGAAATAATTTTTCTGAAAGGATTTCGTGATCATCATATTGGTAGTGCCCTCCACATACTTACGTGGCGAGCCGCTCAATACTTTAAAATCAAGCATCTGCCATGCTGTAGTATCCACCGTGAGGGTAACCGGGTTAACGCCTGTTTCATCAGCCGCCGATAGACGGAAGCGATTTTTATCCCACACAGAAATATCAGCCACGGTTTCCACTTCAGGAAAATCATTCCTGAGCACATTGCCTACACCAGTAAAGGAAGATGCAAACCGATCATACAATCCTTCACCCATCTTATTCACGGTTACGATGCGATAGATATCGTTTGTCCGCCCCCATTGACGGTCGTATGACAAATCATCCACCACGATCGTAGCCACCATCATGCAGGCGCATAATCCGATAGTGAGACCTGTAATATTGATACCTGAATAAATTTTGTTTCGGGAGATCGTTCTCCATGCGGTTTTGAGATAGTTTTTAAACATAGCGAGGCGTTCGTTTAGATAAGAAGTTTTGTAATTTTTGAGAAGAAAAAATATTATTATGGAGAGGATAGTATTGGAAGCAGATGAAAACACTGCCAAATTTTTTTAGTCTTCCTGACAGAATAAGTGAAGCCCTGTAGGGAAGGAACTGACAGAAGAAATTCTTGAAAAACTGTTGAATGAGGAATAGAAATCTTGCATTTGACAGCAATACGTTGATAAGTACTTTTATTTTCAAAAATTCTAAGCCAGGGTTATCTCTTGAATTAGCAGTCAAAGAGGAACGTGTATTTTCAAGCGAAGAAACATTTACAGAACCGGAAGATGTATTATGTCGCTTACAGTTCGATAAATATATTGGCGAAGAGGATAAATTAGCAGGTTTGAATGGATTCAGAAAGCTAACATACTTCGTAAACGTTTCCGAGGCCATCACCGCCTGCCGCGATGCCAAAGACAATAAATTTCCGGAATTGGCCGTCGCTGCCAACTCCTCCGGCATCATCACCGGCGATGATGACCTACTTTTGCTGAATCCGTTTCGAAATATTCCCATTATAAATGCCAAAGACTTTTTAAAACATTTTTGAAATAATTCATTATATAGCTCAAATGAATTCACCTTTCGCTGTTCAGTAATTTTCAATCAGTTTATCGTTCATTATTCATAGTTTACGTTACTCGCTCCTCAAACTTTTCACCGGGTTCGCCACTGCCGCTTTGATCGCCTGGAAAGAAATGGTCGCCACAGCAATCACGATAGCCACCACGGCAGCCACTAAAAATATTTCCCACCCCAGGTTGATGCGGTAGGCATAGTCGCTCAACCATTGGTTCATGGCATACCAGCTCACCGGTATGGCTACAAGAATGGAAATACCAACCAGCTTTAAAAAATCGGAGCTCATCAGCCTTACAATACTGGAAACTGATGCGCCAAGCACCTTGCGGACGCCAATCTCTTTGGTACGAACCTGCGCCGTGTAAGTTGCCAATCCTAATAAACCCAGGCAGGAAATAAATATGGCAATGCCGGCAAATAACCTGAAAAGAACACCCGCCCGAATATCTGACCGGTACAGATTTTCGAACTGTTTATCGGCAAAGGAATAAGCAAAGGGAATACCATCGGCATATTGCTTATAGATCTTTTCCGTCGCCGCCACCGCCTGTTCCGCTTGTTGCGGCGCCGTTCTTACATACAGGATATTTTTATAGCCAGAATATGACAAGATCAAAGGATCAATTTCCTGTTTCATGGATTTGAAATTAAAATCTTTCAACACACCTATAATAGTTCCTTTATTGTCATGAAAGCTGATTTCCTTTCCAACGTAGGGCGGTTCGAAACCCATGATCTTCACCGCCTTTTCATTCACAATGTAATGAGCCGAATCGGCCGGCACTCCGGAGAAATTACCGCCTTCCACAAATTGCATTTTCATTGTAGGTATGAAATCCTTATCAATATTAGATTGGGCGATGATCATAGAAAAATTTTCCGGCTTGCCAGGCCATGCGATGTCTCCGGTAGAATTGCCGATGCTGGATACATTATAGACATTGCTGAAGGAAACATCCAAAATACTTCCGTTTGCACTCAATTCATTTTTAATTGCATCGGTATGCTTCAATGCCGCGTCCGGCATGGGCACAGAAAATACATAACTTCGTTCGTAGCCAGGGTTTTTCTCCATTACGTATTTCATTTGGCTGCCAATCGCGAGTGTGCTCACTATCAGAATAACAGAAATAGCAAACTGAAATACAACCAGTCCCTTCCTGAAGTTTACTGTGCCCGCGCCCATAGAAATTTTCCCTTTTAATGCCGTGATGGGATTGAAGGATGACAACAGCAGAGCCGGATAAATACTGGCGGCAACGAGGGTGCCGGCGATAGCAAGAATGAGCACCTTCCATACCTGCGCGTTGGTAAGCGAGAACTCCAGCGATTTTCCGGAGATTTGGTTGTACAAAGGCATGAGCAGGTAGATGAGTGCCACCGCAGCCACGGCAGCAAAGAAAAACAGTACAAACGTTTCAGTGAAAAATTGCACAAACAATTGTTTTTTGTTGGCGCCAATAATTTTTCTAATGCTCACTTCCCTAGCGCGGATCATAGCGCGGGCTGTGGAGAGGTTCACGTAATTGATACCGGCAATGAGCAGTAACATGAGTGCGACCAGGATGAATATTCGCACCATGCGCAAGGCTGATATATTTCCATCGGGCGTGATGAGATGAAGGTCTTTCATGGGCTGTGCCATGTAGGTAACATCGCTGTCGCCATTTCGTGCTTTTGTGTAATCTGCTGTAAGCGCCTGATTGAGATTTTGGATATTCGCATTGGGATCAAGCTTCACATAAGTATAGAAAGCGTAGTTTCCCAGGTCGGAATCAATAGTTTTCCAGTCCCCGTTTCCACCACCCTTTGTAAATCGATCGGCATAAAAGGCCATGGGAAAGATCGCATCGTAGTTGAGAGATGAGTTTTGCGGAAAATCTTTAAGGACACCGCTGATGACAAAGTTCTCACCACGAAAGCGAATCGTTTTGCCAATCACATCATCAGTGTCGAAAAACTTTTTAGCCGTTTCTTGAGTGACTATGGCTGAATGAGCATTGGGCAGGGCCGTTTCAATATTTCCGTGTGCAAGCTTGTAATTAAAAATGGAAAAGAAGCTGGTATCCACAAAAGCAGTTGTAAAGCCGTCCAGAATCTTCGTTCTTTCAGGATCGGAAATTACCTGATCCCAGTCGTCTCGGATTCTCACTATAGATTCTACTTCCGGTATGGAAGTAGCAAACACCGCTATGGGCCCCGGCACGTTTTCCCATGTCATGGTTTTGCCATTGGAATTGAATTGCGCGTTGAGCCGGTAAATGTTTTCATAATCTGCATTAAAGCGGTCATAGCTCTGTTCATTTTGCGCCCAAAGCAGCAGCATGATGCCGGTAGCCAGTCCCAATGCCAGCCCGCTTACATTGATGATGCTGTAAAATTTGTTATTGGTAATGTTTCGCCAGGCGGTTTTGAAATGGTTTTTAAACATACTCTTTTTCTTTAATTTTTCGATTAAATCTCTTTTAGATACGCAAGTGTTTCTATGGCCTTGATAAAGAATTTTACATTTGGTGCTCTTTATTTCTTTACAGATTTTGCTACCAACCTTAGTTGCCAACTGCCTACTCGCCACTCGCAATTTGCTTCCTCACTCTGCCTTCAAACTATCTACCGGATTGGCCCTTGCCGACTTTATCGCCTGGAAGCTCACGGTGAGTAATGCAATCAAAATGGCTATGGCTCCCGCCATGAAAAACATCCACCAGTTTATACTTATCCTGTATGCAAAATCCTGTAGCCAGTTTTTCATGATGTACAATGCCAATGGCGATGCAATGATTATGGCAATACCAACAAGTAATAAAAAATCTTTCGACAATAATTTCACAATGCCTGCAACGCTGGCACCCAACACTTTTCTGATACCTATCTCTTTTACACGCTGTTTTGCAAATAATGATATTAATCCAAACATGCCCATTGCTGCAATAAGGATGGTTAGCAGTGCGATATAATTGGTTACTTTTGAAATTCCATCCAACAACGCATATTGCTGATCTACTTTATCGCTCATCAGTTCATAGCTAAAACTTCTGCGGCCGGGCATTGTTTTAAAATCCTGTTCCAACCGGTTCATAATGCGCTTCATATTTCCCGGATCTGCTCTTACACTCAGGTAACGATTTTGGAGACTTGCTTTACCTCCATACCATTGAATAAGCGGTTCAATTCTATTTTGCAAATCCTGGTAATGGAAATTGTCCATCACACCAATAACAGTGTAGGTTGTACTTCCTTCTCCTTTGGCTTTTATTTGTTTGCCTACGGCATCCTTCCACCCAAAAGCGTCCATAGCAGCGCGATTGATCAATACTGCGTCTTTTTCGGAGGCAGCGAGGGCATCGTCAAAATTCTTTCCCTGGATCATTCTTATTTGGTAGGTAGGTACAAAGCCAGCGTCAACAGGTGCCTGCTTGAGATTAACATCTTTACTGGTGGATGGATCTGTATAATCATTATAATTATTATCATAAGCTGTAGGTATCACGCGATTGGTAGATACTGCCTTTACGTGATGATTGTTTTTCAAATCATTTAAAATGCTTTCAAACCTGGCATCTGCTGATTTTTGATCAAGAAAAGCAAGATCTAAATTTACAACGGCCACATCATCTTTATTAAAACCTAAAGCCGAAGATTTCATGTAGCTCATTTGTTGGTTGAAAATAACAGCCACACAAATAAGCGTAATAGCCAATACAAATTGAACAGTAATAAAAATATTGCGCAGGCTACTGTTCTTATAATTTGCGGAATTCAATTTTCCTTTTATCGCATCGGTTACTTTTACGCTTGCCAATTTGATAGCAGGTAAGCTTGCGGCAACTATGGTAAATAAAATTCCAATACCTGCGAAAAGAATGATAAGCGGATAATCTTTAAAAATTCCGGTTTCTATTTCTCCCCATTTATCTTTTACTATATCGTTTATCACCGGAAGGAGCAGCAATGAAAAAATCAGCCACGCAAATACGACAGAGATAAATACAATCAAACCATTTTCAAAGCAAAACTGAACGATAATATTCCTTCTGCTTCCGCCTATCATTTGCCGCACCGCCACTTCTTTGCTGCGCCTATGCATAGCTGCAGCATTCAGGTTTATGAGATTAGCCAATATGATCAATAAAATAAACAGCCCTGCACCAATAGCTCCTTTCATGATCACACCGATCAATACAGATTGTTCCTGCAATATTTTACTAAAAGGTGCAGCAAAAACTTTATCGCCCTGGTTTTCAGGAGCGTAATTTAATTTTACGATTGAGGCAATTTGAGCATCGAGTTTTTGAAGATCACTATTTTTCTTTAGCCTGATATAGTTTGAAGCAATCGTATTGTACCAATTGGCTACTTGTGGAAAGTATAAATGCGATTCAAGAATAGCCGTGGGTAATAAAATGACCGGCTTTATCGTAGAATTTGCCGGTATATGCTTGAGCACACCCGTAACTCTCAAGTGCATGGTATCATCAGCAGTCAGAACTTTGCCGACAGGATTTGTATCGCCAAAGAATTTTTGCGCCATTTCTTCTGATAAAACAACAGAGAATTTATCCTTGAATGCATTAGCAGGATCGCCATATTTGAAAGGGAATTGAAATACCTTAAAGTAACCCGTATCCACAAAGGCTGTTGCTTCCTGGAATTCTTTCCCTTCATATTTCAGCCATGGATTATACCAGCTTTGTATGTGAGTGGCAGCCTCTACATCCGGGCAATTCTTTACTATTTCTCCCAATAAGGGATAGGTAGTGTACGTATATTGCTCGCCGTCCGATGAACTCGTTTTCAGGTAATACATCTGGTCAATATCTTCGAAATGATCATTGGTAGTTATATACTGATATATCAATACCGATAAAGCCATGATGCTTGCCAGGCCCGTTGATAAGCCTATAATATTTACTCCGCTAAAAAGCTTGTTTTTTAATAACTGCCGCCATGCGGTTTTGAAATGATTTCTAATCATGACTTTGGATTAATCTTAGGCACTAAGCTTTTGTATATTTGAGAAGCAAAAATTACTGTGGGTTACGTTTGGCTCAATAAATTTTTTCGTACCTTGCAGCGCTTCTAATTCATCTAAAAAAGTAACCTGACTGGCGTACAAAGCGCCGGTGGTGATATCCGGAAAATCTGTTCTTAGGGCATCCAGTGCTGGGAAAGGAATTCCGGGCGTGTAATCGATGCCGGCCGGCGACTTGTCTTGAGTCACCACATGATAAATGTTGCGGTAGCCGGGTTGAAATTGATCATAGCTCAATTCATACCTTATGACGGTAAAAAGCAATAAGGCTGATGCGATCCCAATGGCCAATCCGGCTACATTGATTACCGAAAATGCTTTGTGCCGCATGGTGTAGCGGACTGCAATTTTAATATTTGTGCCGGTTTGACTATTTTCAAGCATAAGTTTTTTGCTGTTTTTTCTTGTTGGAAATTTTGAACCGCCGGGAAACAGGAATGACGGCCTTCATTTTCTTCCCTATTAA
>JBIQMB010000104.1:0-8642 GCA_044463745.1 Chitinophagaceae bacterium
TTTGAAAATGGTGCTCCTTTTAAAGGAATCACGACCGAGGACACCGGAGATCGCCAATGGGTCAAGTTTTATAATTTCATGTTCGAGACTGCCGGGGATCCTACCACTTTAAAACTTCAGTATCAGTATCAATACACAGTGGATAATGATACCAAGGAAAAGAGTGAATGGATTAACCTGGGGAATGCAGTTTCGTTTGGTGAATCAACCGACTGGGTGCCAATCCCTGTCAATAAGACTGTAAAAAACTCTTCGGGCACGGCTCGTATAGACTACCGGATTCAGGTGATAGATAATAGCGGAAACCCAACCGGCTTATTGCAGGTTAAGGATGGCGCTAACATGGTAGATTATAGTGACTGGTGGAATGCGACTATTGGCAGAAGAGTGCATCACGTTTTTGCAGGTTACAGACAATCAAGTTCGCCCAGGGTTGATATCAGACAATTTTTTGCGTTGTAGTTTTTTTCTTCATTGCTAATAAGTAAGCAGCCTCTTTTCGAAGGGGCTGTTTTCGTTATATGGCCAGCCTAAATTGATTGCCACACTCATCAAGGTAGGTATGTGGATTTTTAATGATGGATTTAAGATGTAATAATTGGATTAAATCCAATGTGGTCTATCGAAACTGATACTTTGTAAAGGGCTGACTATACACGTACCTTTCGCCTCTTTTGTGTACTTTTTTAAGTAAAGAGAGGGACTACGACCTTCCTATCTTGTACAATATCTTTTGCGGTGTGTGCCTATCATTATACAGGATTATTGCGAGCAAATAAAGAAATTCGTGCTTTTTTTGCGGTTTTAGCCCTAAAAACAAATAATTTTTTTTTCATGCTAATAATAATTGCATTAATTTAGCTCAACAAATCATTCAAATAACGAGAAACACCAGTTTTGAAATTGCAGGTAGAATCTCCGCCCGGCACTATAGGCACCCTGCGGTAATTGATATTGTTTTTGTTATTTCCTTGATCGGTTTCTTTCTGAGCCAGCTTGTATTTGCTACCTATCCTAAACAAAAAGCCAGTTAATCTTTTAAAATTTTCAACTATGCGACGATTTTTCCACGTTTTCGCTATGGCTGTATGTGTAATCCTGATGCTACAAACAGGCGCATATGCGCAGGAGCGAACTATTTCGGGTACTGTTTTTTCAGAGGGAAACAACCCCCTTGCTGATGTATCTGTAATCCTGGCAGGTACAAGTTTAGGCACACAAACTGACGCCTCGGGTAAATTTTCAATCCGGGCATCTACAGGGCAGGTTCTTGAATTTTCTTTTGTGGGTTATGATACCCGACGGGTCACGGTAGGTGAGTCCAATTCTATTAATGTGGTTCTTTCTGCCACAGAAAAATCTATGCAGGACATCGTGATTGTAGGTTATGGAACCCAGAAAAGAGGCGATGTAACAGGCTCTGTATCCACCGTTGAAGTGGGTAAGGTGCTAACCGGTAGGCCCATTGCAGACGTGGGTCGCGGATTGCAGGGAGCGGTTTCGGGTTTAAATGTTACCATTCCCAGCGGCGAAGTAGGTTCAGATCCTATACTAAAAATACGCGGAGCAATGACCTCATTTGCCGGAAGTAGTGCACCATTAATATTATTGGATAACGTAGAAATTCCAAGTATTCAAATTGTAAACCCAAATGAAATCGCCTCTATTTCAATCTTGAAAGATGCCGCTGCTGCTTCTATTTATGGCGCCAAAGCGTCGAATGGGGTGATCTTGATTACCACAAAAAAGGGGTCAGGCACTTCCAAACCTCAGGTTACTTATTCCGGAAATTTTTCCTGGCAAAATGCGTGGAAAGAACTGAAAATGGGCGGAGTAAATGCAATGAAATATACGGTAGATGCTTCAGAAAGAATAGGCAATTTCGGTATTACTGGTGCCTTTTATTATGTAGATAGAGCGAGTTATGAAAAGGCGGTAGAATGGCAGAAGTTGTATGGTGGAAAAATTGGTCCGAATGATCCCACAGTTTTTGGTCGCGACTGGTATGTGCAGGGTGCAGCCATGAACCAAAAGATGGGTATGAGAACTTACAATCCTTATGATTACATGATTAAAAAATGGGCTCCTACTCAGCAGCACGACATCACTGTAGGGCAAACCATCAACAAAACATCTATCAATCTGGGATTGGGATATCTTGACCAGAGTGGAATGATAAAGCCCGCCAAACAAGATGAATTTACCAGGTATAATGCTTCGTTGAGAGTATCCACTGATGTCAATAAATATATCACTGTTCGGGGCGGAGCCATGTATTCCCGACGGGATAAAGCCTATCCTTACGCAACGGTTTCTACTACGGCCGATCCCTGGTTATACCTTTATAGATGGGGGCCTGTTTATCCTTTTGGCAACGATGAAAACGGTAACCCGATACGCAGCCCGGTGAGCGAATATGCGGGTGCAAATACCGCGCATATTTTACAGAATTATATGAATGTATCTCTGGGTACCACCCTCAATTTTACAGATAACTGGAAGTTGGATTTTGACTATACTTACAGTACCCAGGGCGAATCGTGGAAAAGGCCCGGAACGCGCTTTACTGCAGCGGATTCATGGTCGGCTCCCATAGCCAGGGTAGATGAGAATGGCAATCCGGTATATGTGGATAGCACCGGCAAGGTGGTACAAAGCACTGCACCAGGAGCCATTCAGGCCTATGATTTAAATAATCACACTTATACTGGTTTGGGAAGCAATCCGGACCATATCATCAGAAGTACAACCGATTTTGCCAGTAGCACCATTAATGCATTTACGACTTACAACCTGGCACTGAATGATGATAACAAATTCAAATTTATACTTGGACTTAATCGGGTAGCAGCCAATACAGAATGGCAATCGCAGCAGGTTAATCAACTAACCGACATCCGCAATCCGGAATTTAATTTTGCTGTTGGTACTCCACCCATTGTTTCCGGAAGCAAGTCGTGGGAATCGCAGTTGGGATATTTTGGCAGGATCAACTATGCATTCAAGGACAAGTATTTGATTGAAGGAAATCTGCGCCGTGATGGTTCATCCAAATTTCCTAAAGAGTTGTGGTGGAGATGGTTCCCCTCTGTTTCTGCAGGATGGATTGTATCTGAAGAAAAATTCCTTCAGTCGCAGAACATTCTGAACTTTTTGAAGGTAAGAGGATCATGGGGCAGTATCGGTGATCAAACCGTTCCCAATTCCTTATACCTTCCTCTTATGCCGAGTGGCCTGTCTGGCTGGATTGGTGCCAACGGCGCACGGGCACCTTATGTCGGTTCTCCGAGTGCAATTGTGCATGATATAACATGGCAGGATATAGAATCGAAAAACTTGGGATTAGACATAGGGTTATTGCAAAACAAGATAACCGTGACTTTTGATATTTACCAGCGAATGACCAAAAATATGATTGTGCCGCTGGAAGGAATACCTTACACCTATGGTGCTTTTCCTCCCCAGGGTAATTTTGGGTCATTAAAAACCAATGGCTGGGAATTAACAGTAGAATTTAACCATAGATTTGAGAACGGAGTAGGCCTTAGCTTCATGGGAAATATATCAGACTCCAAAACTTTTGTAGAAGAATATGGGAGCTCAAAATTGGTTAATGCCAACTATAATGGAAAGAATATTGGAGAAATCTGGGGCTATCGGACAGATAGGTTGTATCAGATGGATGACTTTGAATTAGGGCCGGACGGCAAACCGCAGTTAATCACATTAACGGCTAATGAAGTTCCTGCGAAATATGTAGGTAAGAAAGCGTATAAACTCAAAGCGGGTAAAAATGGTGAAAAGCCGGTTTATCAGGTATTCCTCCAAAATTCATCAAACTTCTTTTTTGGCCCCGGCGACGTAAAATTCAAAGACCTGAATGGGGACGGTATCATAGATAACGGAAGTGCATCGCTGACTGATCATGGCGACCTTGAAGTAATAGGAAATTCAAACCCCAGATACAATTATGGCTTCCGTTTGGGAGCAGATTATAAAGGATTCGATATTAGTGCATTCTTTCAAGGGGTAGGAAGCAGGCAAGTGTGGGGCAATGGTTTTCTGGCCATACCGGGTTACAACTCCGCTGATGGGGCAATGCCTGCAACTTTTGTTGATGACTACTGGACACCTGAGAACACAGGAGCGTTTTATCCGGCTGCTTATAATAATGCCGGCAGTAATGCGGCCAATAATATGCAGGTTCAGGATCGCTATCTTTTAAATATGGCATATCTGAGATTGAAAAATCTTACCATCGGGTATCGGTTACCCACCTCATTATTGCAGAAAGTAAGTGTCAATTCATTGAGAGTTTACGGGGCACTTGAAAACTTCTTTACCTGGGATAAATTAAGAGGGTTACCCATAGATCCGGAATACATTGACGGATACTCTATGTGGAATACCAGCGGCTACAACCTTAGCCGCACAGGTATGGGGGTTCCGGCATTCAAAAGTATTTCAATAGGGCTTCAGTTAAACTTTTAAAAAATTAAGAAAATGAGAAAGTACAATTATATATGGATATTCGGAATTGCCGTGTTTCTCTTTGTATCGTGCAAAAAGGAGTTGCTTGACAGGCCTCCATTAACCAGCTATGTGGACGCACCCGGTCAGTTTTGGCGAAATGAAGATGATATCCGGATGTTTGCAATACCTTACTATCCGCAGTATTTTAATGGTTATGGACAGGGATGGACCTGGGATTATGCCCCGGTGGTTGGCTATACCTTCAATGATGACGTAACAGGTAAAAATGTGCAGTCAAACTTTGAAAGCAATATTCCATCCTCAAGAGGATCTTATTCAGAATCGGCTGCGTGGATGCAACAATACTCCGGCCCTACCTGGGATTTTGCCTGGGTTAGAAAATCAAATCTGTTTATTGACAGGGTTCAGAATGTGGCCAAACCTAACCTTACCGATGAAGCATATCGTCATTGGATGGCGGTTGCCAGATTCTTCAGGGGTTATGAATATTCAAGGCTTGTCAGCGTTTTTGGAGACGTGCCTTACTTTGGCCGTGTTGTTAATGAGAGTGAATTAGATACGCTTTATAAAGACAGGGATAAGAGAGGAGACGTAATGGACAGGGTTTATGATGATTTTCAATATGCACTAGAAAATATGCGGCTCAATGATGGAGCTCAGAACTTAAACCGATATGTTGCAGCGGCTCTCATTTCACGACTGATGCTGTTTGAAGGCACTTACGAATATTATCATTCCCTGGATAATAACAGGGCTCAGAAGTACCTTGAGCTCGCTGTTCAGGCGGCCGAACTTGTCATGAACAGCAATAAATACAGCTTTGGAAGTGACTTTAAGTCTCTGTTTTCTTCCCAAAATCTTGCCGGAAATCCGGAAGTTATTTTGTATCGTACCTATGATGCTGCACTTGGAATCACCCATGCGGTAGGCTCCTATTCTAATGGTATTGAAACAGTTGGCGTGGATCCAAACCTGGTATTAGCCAAATCCTTCATCATGAAGGATGGCCAGGTATGGCAAAATTCATCTATTCCGAACGCGAGTGATTTTTCAATCGCCAATATGGTTAAGACAAGAGACCCGCGGTTTGAGGCCTCCTTTATTGATAAACCCAATGGTAGCGCCACTACGCTCCTGTATGGATATAAATTCGCTTCAAGAAGTGCCATCACCTACATTGGAAAAACTCCTCCACCAGAGTGGGCCAGTAATACCAATACAAGTGATGCACCGATTACAAGACTGGCTGAAGTGGTGTTAAACTGGATTGAGGCAAAAGCTGTTCTTGCAGAAGGTTTTGGGGGACCAGCCATCACACAGGCAGATCTTGACAAGTCTATAAATGCAATCAGGAACCGCCCGCTTGATGCCGATGCCATAGCCAAAGGTGTTCAAAAGACTGCACCCCTGTTGCTGTCCGCGCTTCCCAGTGATCCGGCAAGAGATGCAGATGTCTCCCCATTGATGTGGGAAATACGCAGAGAAAGAAGAATGGAATTTGTGTTTGAAAATTTCAGACTATTAGATATAAAGAGATGGAAGAAGCTCAATTACATGGATTTCAGTACAAATCCGGATTACTTTCTTGGTTTATGGGTAAACCTGCCGGTCGAATACCCTGTAGCACTTACACCGGCTGCTGCGCAAAAAGGGAATATAAAAGTAAAAAAGACAGATGGAACAATTGTGACATACAATGGATCAAATGCGAGTGATATGGTTGGTTTCTGGGTTGTGGAAAATGCATCTAACAGAAATTCATTTTCAGATAAAAACTATCTGTCGCCAGTAGGACAGGCACAGATAAATGAATATAAGGACAAAGGTTATACGCTGACTCAAACTGAAGGGTGGGAGTAGTATTCATTTATTTGTTCATTCATTTTCCGGATTTTAAATTGTAGTTTTTTTCTTCATTGCTAATAAGTAGATAGCCTCTTAGAAATAAGGGGCTATTCTTTTATTCATTGGATGCAAATTCAAACGGATGCATCTATTAATAATCGTAAAAATCACATAGCATGGCGCCATTGAAACAGTCTTGAACGTTTCATTTTCAGTGTAAAAATTTTTCGCATCGCGCATAATTTTGAATAAAACTTGTATTAGAAAATATCGGGTTTTATTGGGCATATTAATAGAAACGATATTAACGAGTCCGATATGGTTGTCATTTATGACATCCAAATGACACGTTAATAGTATATTTTTGCTTTATTGTGCCTGTTTATTTAGTTCATAAGCGGTAAATTTGCAAAAATGGTAGCAGCTAAAAACAAAAAGAGTATAGGTGCCTGGATAAAGAAGCTTGGCTTCTGGGGCTTTATGTTCTTCCTGGTCAAGGGGCTTGTATGGCTTGCTATTTTCGCATTCGGCTATTTTCAGCTAAAGTAATTCCGTACTTCCTTAATCCTCATCCAATATAAATATTACCAATCTAATAAGAATCCATTCGTTTCTTTACAAAACAGTTTATTTAACTTCGCTTAAAATTTGTTTCTGTTATGATTAAGACCGGAAATCCGATTATAAGCATTTATACGGAGGCCACCCCAAATCCTGAAACATTGAAGTTTGTAACCAACAAGCTTCTGTATCCCGGAAAAAGTGCTGATTTTCAAACGGAGGAAAGCGCCAATGCTTCGCCCCTTGCCAAACAATTGTTTGCATTCCCGTTTGTGAAAGCAGTTTTTATAGCCAGCAATTTTCTTACGCTCACCAAAACAGAAGACTTTGACGACTGGAGTGAAGTAGCTCCCAGTATCAAGCAATTCTTGAAAGAATATCTGGAAGAAGGCGGTCAGATTATCAATGAAGAAGAATTATCAAAACATCAGACCGAAAGCAGCAACGTAATATTGGCAGATGACGATGATGTTGTGAAACGTATTAAGGAATTATTGGAAAATCATGTAAAACCGGCAGTGGAAATGGATGGAGGTGCTATCCAGTTTGTGAGCTACGAAAATGGCAGGGTTAATCTGCTAATGCAGGGAGCATGCAGTGGCTGCCCGTCGAGCATGATTACCCTTAAATCCGGAATTGAAAATATGATGAAAAGAATGATTCCGGAAGTGAAGGAGGTGGTAGCCTAAGGGGCTGTTTGTATGCCGTAGAATCTGCCCACGTGTCGGATTTTCTGTTCATCAATTCCTCTGATAAAAAATTTATTGCTTACATCATAGGCGGTACGCGTGCCTGAAACAACTAAAGCATATTGACTTTTGTAGAAATTTATGAGCAGTTTATTACAGGCATTAAGGAAACCGGCTTTCTTGAGTTCATAGCTGTTATTTCCGGCATTGTGAGCGTTTGGTTTTCGCGCAAAGAGAATATTCTTGTTTATCCCACTGGCCTTATCAATACCACTTTTTATATTTATCTAAGTATCAAGGGCAGCTTGTTTGGCGAGGCTACGGTTAACCTGTATTATACCATCATGAGTATTTATGGATGGATTCTCTGGGCCAAACGCAACGAACAACATGAGCACATTGTAGTGGTTACTTACAGTAGTAAAAAAGAATGGGGTGTACAATTACTTTTCTTTGCTACATTTTACATCGTCATTTTTTCAGCATTAAGTTATCTGAAAAGAGAGTTTGCACCGGGCGTTATTCCCTGGGCTGATGCATTTGCAAGCTCAACAGCCTTCACGGCCATGTGGCTTATGGCCAAGAAGAAAGTGGAGAGCTGGTATTGGTGGATAGCAACGAATATTGCTTCCATTCCTTTGTATTTCGTTAAGCATTACGTATTTACAAGTGTATATTATTTGATTCTTTTGGCTATGGCTGTCTGGGGACTCATCGAATGGCAGCGACGTGCAAAACAATATCTGGAAGCTCAAAAACCAGCCCTATGAAAAGGATTAAAAAATTTGTAACCATTGGGCCCGAATCAACCGGCAAGAGTACACTTTGCCAGTTATTGGCTGAGCATTATGAAACGCTTTGGTGTCCGGAATTTGCAAGGCAATATCTGGAAGAACATGGCACAGATTATTCTTACAATGATTTATGGCATATCGCCAAAGGACAAATTAATCTTGAAACAAAGACCACGCTTCAGTTAAAAAACGATAGCGGTAACGACTTGTTATTTGTAGATACGGATATGTATGTCATGAGGGTGTGGTGCGAGTATGT
>JBIQMB010000105.1:0-8623 GCA_044463745.1 Chitinophagaceae bacterium
ATTTGGCCATGAAGGAAATTATTATTCAGAATGGTTTTTCGATTAATTTTCCGGAAGAAGTTACACAGGCTGCTAATCAATTGGATTCTGAAATTTCAGGCAAAGAAGTAAAACGCAGACGCGATTTCAGAGACGTGTTAACCATGACCATCGACCCGGCGGATGCCAAAGATTTTGATGATGCGCTTTCGTTGCGAACCCTTGAAAATGGAGATCATGAAATAGGTGTACACATTGCCGATGTAAGTCATTTTGTTACGGAGGGAGGTGTTCTGGATAAAGAAGCGTACAGCCGTGCTACCAGTGTTTACCTGCCCGACCGGGTGGTGCCTATGCTGCCTGAAAAGATTTCAAATGAGTTGTGCTCCTTGCGTCCGCATGAAGAGAAATATTGCTTTTCAGCCGTGTTTGTCATCAGTCCTAAATTCAAAATAAAGGATGTGTGGATGGGGCGTACACTTATCAAAAGTGATCATCGGTTCAGTTACGAAGAAGTGCAGGAGATCATTGATTCAGGCGAGGGGATTTATAAAGACGAAGTGTTTACTCTAAACGCAATAGCCAGGCATTTCAGAAAGGAACGGTTTAAGAAAGGAGCCATTAATTTCTCCAGTTCCGAAGTCAAATTTTTATTGGATGCAGAGGGAAGGCCGCGTGGTATTGTATTGAAAGAGAGTAAGGAGGCGCACCAGCTCATAGAAGAATTTATGCTGATGGCCAACAGAGAGGTTGCTACCCGTGTACAAAAAACGAAGGTGAATAAGGAAGACATTCCATTCCCATACAGGATTCATGATGCGCCCGATATTGAGAAACTCAGGCCTTACGTAGCATTCGCGCGTAAGTTTGGTTACCAGTTTGATATGAAGGATGAGAAAGCCATTGCACGCTCCTTTAATCAGTTGCTCAATGATGTGAAGGGCAAGCCTGAGCAACTTGTACTTGAACAGTTAGGCATCCGAACCATGGCCAAAGCGGCTTACAGTACGGAGAACATTGGTCACTACGGACTCGCGTTTGAAAATTATTGCCACTTCACATCGCCCATTCGCCGTTATCCTGACATTATGGTTCACCGTGTTTTGCAGGAGGTATTAGACAATCATGTTCGGATAGATAAGAAGATGGAAGACAAGTGCAAGCATTGCAGTGAGCGCGAACGGGCAGCGATGGAAGCAGAACGTGCAGGAAATAAATACGAGCAGGTGTTGTATATGTCAGACAAGGTAGGTGAGGAAATGGATGGTGTAATCAGCGGTGTTTCTTCATTCGGTTTCTGGGTAGAAACCATCAATGAGAAATGTGAAGGGCTTGTAAGCATCCGTGATCTTTCAGACTACGATGGATTTCGTCATGACGAACTGGAGTACTGTCTGGTGGGAATGCGGACGGGCAAAAAGTTTAGGATGGGTGAGCTGGTACACGTCAGGCTGGTGGCAGCTAATCTGGATAAAAGACAACTTGATTTTGAATGGCTTCCCGAACATGAACCTGAAAAGAAAAAAGGTAAAAAGCCTTCGAAGAAAAATAGAAAATAGAACATGAACCCTTTAACAGAATTTGAAGATTTATCAAAACAATTTGAGGAACAATTTAGCCAGGCACATTTTCCTGCTGAACCGGCGGGTTTGTACAATGCGGCGCAGTATATTCTTTCGCTCAGAGGCAAGCGGGTGAGACCGGTGTTGTGCTTGATGGCCAATGAGTTGTTTGCACCCATCAGCCAGGATGCTTTTTATGCGGCCAATGCTATCGAATTATTTCACAATTTCACGCTGATTCACGATGATATCATGGATCGTGCCGCGGTTCGTCGCGGTCAACCTTCAGTGCATGAAAAATTTGGCCAATCTACAGCTATTCTCGCCGGAGATGTAATGCTGATTCAGGCTTATGAATATCTTAAAAAAGTGGATGTCAATTATCTGCCCAAGAGTCTTTCTTTATTTAATGATACAGCGCGGAAGGTATGCGAGGGGCAACAACTGGATATGGAATTTGAATCGAAAGAAATTACCATGGATCAGTATGTTTCCATGATTGAACTGAAGACCTCTGTGTTGCTGGCTACCAGCCTGCGAATGGGCGCGCTGTTGGGCGGAGCCGGATTAGCCAATCAAGAGAATTTGTATGAGTTTGGTAAAAATTTGGGTATTGCGTTTCAGGTCCAGGATGATTATCTGGATGCGTTTGGAGATCCGGAAAAATTTGGAAAAAAGAGGGGAGGGGATATCCTGGCCAATAAGAAGACATTTTTATTATTGCAAACCCTTAATAGTGTTTCGGCTGATAAAAAGCGGGAGTTGGAAAAGGTTATGTCTTCTGAAGAAGAGGACAAAATAGACGCAGTTATTCAGATATATAAAGATTGCGGAGCGGACAACTGGGCACGAGAGATGAAGGGTAAATATTTCGACCAGGCAATGCAGCATCTTGAGGAGGTGGCTGTGGTGAGTAAACGGAAAGAACCGCTTGTGCATTTGGCGCGGCATTTATTGGATAGGGAGTTTTGAGTTGTTGGATCGTCAAGATCATATTACTCGCTGCTATGGCCACAAAGGCACAATGACCCAAAGTTTCACGAAGATTTTGTATGTAATGGCTCCTGTCTTGTGGTGCCTGAACCTTACATTCCTTTAGCATGAAAAATCCTCATGCGACGATCGCTAAGAATGCAGGTAAATTGCATTGTAGATATAAGGTCGTCCCTACGGGACTGAATAACTCTTTTTAAATTCAATTCTACCAAAAGGTCGTGCCGCTGGCACTTGTACGTGTCCTCTTATTCTGGATCCTATTCTGGCGCAAGTCTCCCGACTTGTGCCTGAACGTTACTTCCATGTAGCGTGAAAAAATAGCCTCACGCGACGATCGCTAAGAATGCAGGTAAATAATTGCATTGTAGATATAAGGTCGTCCCTACGGGACTGAATAACTTTCCTTAAATCCATTTCTACCAAAAGGCCGTGCCGCTGGCACTTGTACGTGTCCTCTTATTCTGGATCCTGTACTGGCGCAGGTCTCCCGACCTGTGACTTAACGTTACTTTCTCCTTAAGTGGAAAAAAAACCTCACGCCAAGATCGCAAAGAACGCAGGTGAATGTGCCTTACCGACTTTCTTTAACCCCTGCGAAACCTCTGCGTTCTTCCTTCTCTGCGTTAAACCCTTCAAATGAGCCTCCTATTCTGGCGCAGGTCTCCCGACCTGTGACTTAGCGTTACTTTCATTTAATGTGAAAAAAGCCTCACACCAAGACTGAAAAGAACGCAGATAAATCTGTTGTTGATATAAGCGATATAAGGTCGTCCCTACGGGACTGAATAACTCTTTTTAAATTCAATTCTACCAAAAGGTCGTGCCGCTGGCACTTGTACTCGTCATCTTATTCTGGATCCTATTCTGGCGCAGGTCTCCCGACCTGTGACTTAACGTTACTTTCCTTAAGTGGAAAAAAACCTCACGCCAAGGTCGCAAAGAACGCAGGTGGATGTGCCTTACCGACTTTCTTTAACCTCTGCGAAACCTCTGCGTTCTTCCTTCTCTGCGTTAAACCCTTCAAATGAGCCTCCTATTCTGGCGCAGGTCTCCCGACCTGTGACTTAAATGTGAAAAAGCCTCACGCTAAGATCGCAAAGGACGCGGTTAAATCTTGATTCCCGGAATTTCTTTACCCCCTTCGGAACCTCCGCGTTCTTCCTTCTCTGCGCTCCCCACTCCCCAATATCTAACAAAAATAAAAATTACCTGAAAAAGATATGGTTTTTGCCCTATCCTACGTTCTATGAATGAGAGAAGAAAGGCGGAGCACGATGTTCGGGAAAAACAAGGTTAAAACAGGCAGCATTTAATACAATCCTTCCGGTAATCCGGATATTGATTCCACAACCATTTGAAGAGCCGTAGATACCCAGATTTCCAATAGCGGATTCTGTTTTCTTTTACTTAGATTTGCAACACAAAATATTGCAGCCCATAAGCGAAAATTTACATTTAATTTGGTAACCCCGATTTTAACCAAATCTAAATATGAGGATGGAAATTGTTAAGTACCCGAAGGGCTTTCCGTTGGTGATATTCTGTATCTTTCTGCTGCTGTCTTCATGCGGTCTCGAAAGACGTGCCGTATATTTTAAAGATATGCCGGCCGATACAACCCTTACCAACCTGGTAAGCAAGCCTCAGGAAGCAGTCATCGTAGCCGGTGATTTGCTCTCCATTACCGTTGCCAGCCTTAGCCCCGAAAATACCGCCATCTACAATGCCGCACCCAATACGGTTGACGGATTGCCGGGATACCTTGTGAATGATTCCGGATATATTGAGTTTATAAAATTGGGAGCTGTCAAAGCCGAAGGATTGACAAAGACGCAGTTAGGACGAACACTTCAAAAAGACCTGGAACCCTATCTGGGACAAAATGTGGTAACCGTGGGCATCCAAAACCGACATATAACCATGATGGGAGGCGTAAGCCCGAAAGTATTGCCGCTGACGCAAAACATGACCCTGCTTGATGCATTGGCACAAACGGGCGACATAGGAGAAAAAGGAAGAATAGATAATGTGCTGGTTGTCAGAAGCAGCAATTTGGGACAAGAAAAAACTTTTAAAAGAATCGATTTAAATAATAAATCTTTGTTTTATTCGCCCTATTATTATATGCAACCCGATGATATAGTATATGTAGAACCCAAGAAACCAAGAATGCAAACCATGCAGATCGTTTCATTTGCGATGACCACACTTTCCTTTTTGTTTATCATGTACGACAGGATAAGCAGAATCCGATAAAACTTGCTGAATGAACAACCAGGACCCATTTTTTCAGGAGCGACCCGAGAGCAACATTTTCAAGCAGATCATCTACAAGTATCTGCCTTTCTGGCCTTTGTTTCTTATCACGGTCGGAGCAAGTCTGATTGTGGCATTCATTAAACTCAGGGCAGAAGTTCCGGTTTATGTGGCATCGGCGCGGGTTATGCTCAAAGATGAAAGCCGTACGGAGGAAGGAAAGGTGCTGGGGAATTTGAATATATTCAGGGAAAAGAAGGTAATGGATAATGAAATTATCGCCCTCCGCTCCACTAACCTCATGGTGAAGGTGGTGAAAGATCTGGACCTCTACGCCCGCGTTTACAACAAAGGAAATGTGCGGACAGAAGAACTGTATAACTCCAATTCTCCACTGAAGTTTGTGGCGGTTGACAAGGATAATTTCAATTTATGGAAGACACTTTTTTTTACCATGGATTGGAAAAACCGGGAAATAGTTATCGATAATCAACGCGTTCCTTTTAGCGATACCCTGGTTATAGACGGATTTGCCATGCTGATGGAGGTTAATTCTACCTACAATACCGCAGCCGAAAAAAACTTCTTCGTCACCTTTGCAAGCCCCGGTGCTATTGCCGGCGGATTGGCAGGAAGCCTGGCCATTTCCTCCTACTCTTATTCAAGCACCATACTCAATGTAACCATGAGCACCACTATACCGACCAAGGCGGTGGCTGTGCTCAGCAAGTTGTTCGACGTTTATAATGTGGAGTCGATGATAGATAAGAGTTATGTCGCTGATCGGACGATGGATTTCATTGACGAAAGACTGGAACTGGTAACCCGTCAGCTTGATAGTGTAGAAAGAAATATTTCTCTTTATCAGGTAAGCACCGATGTGGTTGACCTGGGTACGCAGGCTTCCAATTATTTCGGGCGGGTAAATGAACTGGATAAGCAGCGAAGCACCATCGACCTGCAACTGGAAGCATTGGATGACTTGAAAAAATATGTTTCAGGAAAAGGAAGTATCCCCGGAGTGGTGCCCTCTATGTCTATCATCAGTAATCCGACCCTGTCAAATCTGGTCAGTAATTTATACAATGCTGAGGTGGAAGCCAATAAGCTGAAGAGCGTGACGGGCGAGCTGAATGATGCGGCGATTTTTGCCAACGAAGAAGTGCTTCGGATAAAAAAAGATATTCTGGAAAACATGTCGAATGTGCGGGGCGACCTCATGCTGCAGCGAAGCGATATAGACCGTAAGATTTCACAGAGCAATGTTCTTCTTCGAACCATTCCTGAAAAAGAAAGAAAGTTTTTAGACATCAGCCGCCAGCAAGCCGTTAAGAATAATATCTACACTTTTCTGCTACAGAAAAAAGAGGAAACCGCTATATCTTCCGTGGCTACCAGTCCTGATCTGAAGGTGATGGATGCACCCACCTATTATGGTCCGGTGAAGCCGATTGCAAGAAATTTTTATATTACGGGCCTTGTGGTTGGATTACTTTTAGGAGCCTTTATAGTATTGCTCAAAGAAGTTTTCAGCCGTAAGGTATTGTTCCGATCCGAGATAGATGAAAAAATTAAAATGCCGGTGATGGGCGAACTGGTGCAGGTGCCGGGCAAAGGGGAGGCCATTGTGATTGGCGATGGAAAGCGAACCGTGGTGGCAGAACAGTTCAGGGCTGTCAGAACCAATCTGGCCTTCATGGGATTGAGTGAAAAAAAGAATTCATTGCTCGTTACGTCCAGTATATCAGGAGAGGGAAAAAGTTTTGTAGCGATGAACCTGGCTATTAGTTTGACGCTGACGGGCAAAACAGTAGCCTTGATGGAGATGGACCTGCGCAAACCCAAGCTGAGTAAAATTCTTGGTGTTAGCAAACGACCGGGAACTTCTTCTTATCTGGTAGGTAAAGCGGAACTAAAAGACATTGTAAAAAAGACACATATTGATAGGTTGTACCTGGTTTCGGCGGGACCGGTTCCTCCCAATCCAACGGAGTTGATTTCGGGAGAAAAGTTTGCGGAACTTGTTGAAATTTTGAAGAAGGAATATGATTATGTGATCATGGATACAGCACCGGTGTCGCCGGTAGCCGATGCACAATTGCTGCAAAATTATTGCGACATCAGTTTATTTGTGGTGAGGCATGCCGTTACACCACGGGTTTTTCTGCCCATGGTAGAAACACTCAATCAGCAGAAGAAATTTAAAAATATGTGCCTGGTGTTTAATGGTGTCAAACCGCGTGGCTTCCGGATTTACGGATATGGATTTGGTGGATATGGAAACGGTTATGGTTACGGATATGGCTATGGTTACGGCTATGGTTACGGGGGCGAATATGGTGGCGGCTATTATATTGATGAGCGAAAGAGTTTGTTAAAGAGAGTAAAGAGCTTATTTGGGATGAAATAAAATCATCCGGTTATCGAACAAAAAACTGACTTGGTTTCATAAAAATGGGTGGGACTGAGAACGGCGAAGCCTTGCAGGGGATGGATAAGTGGATTGGAACTAAGGGAACATTCGATTGGAAAAACATACATTTGATTCAATTTTAATTCTTACTTTATTTTGGAAAACTGGTACGCATTATACATTAAGCCCCGATGGGAAAAAAAAGTGGCGGGGAATCTGGAAGCGGCAGGCTATGAAATCTATTGTCCGCTGGCCAGGCATACACGGCAGTGGAGCGACCGTGTTAAGGTAGTTCATGAGCCGGTGTTTAGAGGTTATATTTTTATCCGTGTTACAGTTTCCCGGTTATGGGAATCGGTAAAAACGCCGGGCGTCATTGCGCCGGTCAGGTATCTGGGCAAACCGGCTATCATTCGCGATGAGGAGATAGATACAATCAGGAAGTTTCTGAATGAGTTTTCGGAATTTGAGGTTGAAAATATTGCTTTGGGCGAGAGCGACAAGGTTCGGATTAAGCAGGGTGTAATGATGAACTACGAGGGCATTGTGATGGAGGTGTTTGGTAGTACTGCTGTGGTTAAGATCAGTAGCCTTGGCCTACAATTGCGGGCTCAGTTCGAAAAGAAAAATCTGGAAAAGATCGATTGATCGCGGGTTTTTAAATACTGGCGCAGGTCTCCTGAGCTGTGACTAAACGTTACTCCAATATAGCATGAAAAAGAAGACCTCACGCCAAGAGTGCAAAGACCGCAGATATGTGGCTAAAGCCATACATACATTCACTTGGAGCCCTTCGGTTAAAACCGACGGCAATAATAATCCCTCGTACGTGGGCAATCTGAACGGCCTGTTGTAATAAAATGCAAAGGGCGCAAGCGAGACGCTTTCAAAGTGAAGAAATGTCGATGTGTATGATCACGCAGCGTCCTTAAAAGAGACACTGCGAGGAAAAAGGTCATAAACGAGACGCTTGCGCCAGAGAGGGTGAATAGGTTGACATTTTGGGTTTCATTTTTCTGAAAGAAAAATCTCTTTGCGGTCGTAGCGTTCTTTGCGTGAAATTTTCTTCTTAAGCGTGAAAAGAAAGCCTTGTACTGCCGCAGGTCTCCTGACCTGTGACTGAACGTTACTCTAATATAGCATGAAAAAGAAGACCTCACGCCAAGATCGCAAAGATCGCAGATATGTGGCTAAAGCATACATACATTCACTTGGAGCCCGTCGGTTAAAACCGACGGCAATAATAATCCCTCGTAAGTGGGCAATCTGAACGACCTGTTGTAATAAAATGCGAAAGGGCACAAGCGAGACGCATGCGCCAGAAAAGCGGGACACTGCGAGAAACAAAATCACAAGCGAGACGCTTGCGCCAGGAATGGGGCTGGATTATAGAAGGCACAAGCGAGACGCTTGCGCC
>JBIQMB010000106.1:0-8600 GCA_044463745.1 Chitinophagaceae bacterium
CTTTGCACTCGTAGGAAGTGAAAAATTAAAGGATTATAAAATTAATGTGACTAAACCACGGCTGAATGTCAGCCTTGGTCATGGTATTGATTTCCTTGATGGCGACGCCTCGCTTGATTTTGGAAACCAGCAGATATCTTTGATAGATGCTCTGAATCAGTATAAAAAGAATAAGTATGTTTTACTGGCTGACGGAACGCATGCGATTGTCAACGAACAATACATGCAAAAGCTGCAGCGCTTGTTCAGAAAAAAGAAGGATGAAAAAGGCCGGATCGAAGTCTCTTTTTTTGATTTGCCTCTGATAGAAGAATTGATAGAGGAAAGAGCCGGAGAAACGAGCTTTAAAAAGTCAAGAGAGGTTTTTGAAGGGTTTAATAAACTGGCCAAAAAGAAGGAGAAACTTCCGGAGGTAAATGCTACCCTGCGCCCCTACCAGATACAGGGCTTTAAGTGGTTAAAGTATCTTTATGATAATCAACTTGGTGGTTGCCTGGCTGATGATATGGGGCTCGGAAAAACATTGCAGGCTATTACCTTACTTACGGAGGTGTATTCACAGAAAAAGAAAGATCAACCACCTTCGATACTGGCGATGCCACGCTCGCTTATCTTTAACTGGGAGAAAGAGTTAGAAAAATTTTCTCCCACGCTTACCTATTACACATGGTACGGCAATGACCGGGATTGGGAGACAGCTAAGGAACACAATCTTATTTTGACCACCTATGCATTACTGCGCAATGATATAGAAATATGGAAGGAAAAAAAGTTTCTGTATGTAATCTTAGACGAGTCGCAGGCCACTAAAAATTACAACAGTCAGGTACATAAGGCTTCTCTTTTGCTTAAGGCAGAGCATCGGCTGGCAATGAGTGGTACGCCGGTCGAAAATAATTTGTCTGAATTGTATTCGCTATTTCGGTTTTTGAATCCTACGATGTTTGGTAGCGCCGAAAACTTTAACCAAAATTATCTGACTCCGATTCAAAAACTGAATGATCAGGATGCCGCCAAAGAACTGAAGAAAAAGATCTATCCATTTATTCTAAGACGATTAAAGTCGAATGTTCTTAAGGATTTGCCCGAAAAAATTGAGCAGACCCTGTATGTTGAAATGAGTCCGGCGCAGCAGCGGTTTTATGAGCAGAGAAGATTGTTTTATAAAAATGCTATTGACGAGCAGGTGGCGATGAAAGGAATCCAGCAGTCGCAATTTTTTATTTTTCAGGCCCTGAATGAACTGCGACAGATAGCCACAATTCCTGAATCACAAACAGATGGCAAAATTCATTCTCCCAAGCTTGAACTACTAATCGAAAATATTGAAGATGCTGTTTCGAACAGGCACAAGGTATTGGTGTTTTGTAATTTTCTGTCGGCCGTAGAGCTTATTGGTGAAAAACTGGATAAGAAAGGAATCGACTTTGTAACCATGACAGGCAGCACCCGAAACAGAAAGGAACTGGTGGAGCGGTTTCAGAATGATAGCGATTGCAAGGTGTTTATTCTCACATTGAAAACGGGTGGTACAGGGTTAAATTTAACCGCTGCGGATATGGTTTTTATTTTTGACCCGTGGTGGAATAAAGCTGCCGAAAACCAGGCCATAGACCGTACTCACCGGATAGGACAAACCAAGACCGTAATGAGTTATAAATTGATAACACTCGGAAGTATCGAAGAAAAAATGCTTCAGCTTCAGGAGGTTAAGAGTAAACTTTTTGAAGACATTGTCTCTACCGATAGCAGTTCATTAAAATCAATTTCTGAGGAAGACATCAAATTTATCTTAGGGTAATAGTTTAGTTATGGAAAGCATCATGAATCAGTTGCAACTCAAAGAATTTTTTAGCAATCAAACCCGGGATCAGCTTTTGACCAGGTGGTATAAACCAATGATGAAATTTGTAAGTAAAAAGCCCGATGCTATCTGGGATCACATAAATGCCGGGGAGTTATCTGCTCTTCTTGCCGCTAAGAACCAACCTTCAAAGGAGGTGATTATTGATATCTGTTCGCAGTTGTTTTCAAGTAAAGATTTTGTGCAGGATTATTTAAATTCATTTACTGAGCAGGAAAGGGAAATTATTAATCTGGGTACCTGGAAGTTAAAGGTGACACAGAAGGAGCTGGAGGAGATTTTTGGAGGACGGGTTTGGCATCTGGTGGAGTGGAATCAACAGCCGGATCTGAACTTATTGTACTCCCGTATAAATCTGAAACTGATTGATGGTTTACGTTCTTTTAAAGAGTTTATCAGAGCAGAGCAATTAGATCACTATTTTTTTGCACGTACTCCGGCTGAATATGAAAAAGATATAAGAATATGGGTAGAATTTCCGCAAGAGACACGGATGTTTTTTTCATCAGTTGTGCCCAAGCCCAAAGGGTATTATTTTGAAGGAGTGGATCTGCCAAAAAACCTGGTCACTTTCGGATTCGAAAAGCAAATCTTTTATGATCTGCCTGCCTTTATGGTTTATTATTCTGCGCAGAAACTTTCTTTCACAAAAAAAGGAGCCCCCATAGTTACATCCCTAAACAAGATGAACAAGATTTTAAATCTGCCGCAATTTCCTATGCAGCATGATATAAACCTGAGAGATATGCTTATTGCGGGTCTGTTTTCGGATACATTTGAAATATCGGCAGAGGCGGAAAGTTCTTTATCCATTTTAAAGCGCTTATTTGATTATTCTGAAACGAAAAAGGAGAAAAGACCTTTTGCGCCTTTTTTATTAAATTATCTGAATGGTATAAGAAGTATCCATACTTGGGAATTTTCAAGTTTTGTGACACCGGAAATTTTTAATGTGTTGAAACAAATGCCGCATGGCGAATGGATTTCAGTAGAAAATCTAAGAGTGTACCTTGAATCGCATTTTATCAACCTGAATGTGCTGAAGTATCACAGCATTTCTTCATTATCATCAAGCCTTAATAAGGATAACCACTTTCGATATGGGTTAACCGAAAAAGACCGCTGGAATAGTATAGATTGGCCACACTTTATTGGCCATATTTATTTGATGGCTGCCTTTGGTTTGATGGAAGTGGCTATTGATACCGGTAAGGAGTGGGAAAACTCCTATTATGATGACTTCAAAGCTTGTAAACTAACCCGGTTAGGAGCGTATGTTTTAGGACAGATTAATGATTATGAGGCGCCGGAGCTTGAAGACGAAGTCAAAATTATTTTTGAGGATGAAAACCTGATTATTCGTGTTGAAGGTAATGCCGGTCTTGCCGAACTTTTATTGAGAGACTATACCTTAAAAATCAGTGAAAACAAATTTCAGGTAAATGCGGAGATATTTTTAAAAGACTGCAACACCAGGGATGCATTAAAGAAGAAGGTTCAATCTTTTAAGAATGCATTGCAAAAGGAGCTTCCTCCTGCATGGATTAATTTCTTAAATGATTTGGTTAAAAACAGCGAATCCATCCGATCGGAAAATGCGTATTATGTTTTTAAAATTCCTGATGAAGATAAACAACTGATCCGCATTATAGCTCAGGATGCCGAACTGAAAAAGATTGTCATGAAGGCTGAGCAATTTCATGTGCTGATTCATAAAACTAATATGAGTAAGTTTATTAGTCGGATGAAAATTTATGGCTACCTGATTAATTCAAAATAATAATTACCTGCCTGCTGGTTTGGAATATTTACAACCAAACATTAAAGTTTTGAGCCTTTAAAAAATTCTATTCCATACTGAAGAAATCAGAAAATTATGCACCGGAGGTTTTATCTTTTTTTCGAAAGTCTTTAAGAAATAATTACCTGGCCAGATTCATTTTTTTAGCAACCCTGTTCCTGAATTTTCTATGAAATTGAATTCTTTTTTGAACCGGTACCCGGATAGCTTGCATAAGCGCCACAGGGTTTAGAAGTCTCGCCAGGCTGCTTTCAAAAAAGATTTTCAGAGAAAAACCTTTCTCGTGAAAAGATGGCTGCACATCTTCCTTTACCCGGTTTAATAATTGCAAAGCTCCCAATGCTAATATTGCTCCGATCAGAAACAGAAAGCCATAGTTTTGAAGGTCAATCAATCGAATCGAATCATAACCCGCAAAACCATGCATATTAACGGCAACCGTGAATTTTTTATGACTAAAATAATCTGCCATGAAACCGCCAAACAAGGGACTTAAGCCACCGGTTAAGGCCATCACCATGCTTTTGGCCGAAAGATAAACCACCGCCTCATTGGCCGGAGCCAGTTTAATGGCGATGTTATTGAGGGATAAATTGATACCTGCGGTAGCCATTCCTGACATGATGTTAAGCAGGATGACCAAAGCAACCTTGAGACCGGGGGATGAATATAATGCGGGCAGGGGCCAGAAAAGTAAACATAAAATATATATCGGCGCTGCTGTCCGCAGGATGGTTTTGTTACTGAACTGATCTGCATAACGCCCCCATTTTTTAACGGCCAGAATACCGGCTATTTGGGCACACATCCCTGCGGCAATAACGGTTGATAAATTTAGTCCCAGGTTTTTCAGCAGAAAAACTGTGAGAAAGGGAGTGGCTATACTCAACGCAAAGGTCCACGAAAACTGGAATGTAAGCAACCGGCGGTAGTTGCTGTCGGCAAAGGGTTTTCTATATAATTTAAACAAATTTCCTTTAGGTAAATATGAAACGGGTTCGGGTGTGCGGGATAGAAGCCATGTGCCTACTAATCCCAGACTGCCACCTGCAATAAACATCAATGCATAGGTAGTGAGTTCGTAACCCGGGTGATTAGCTTTCACATAGTCCAGCATTAGCGCAATAGCCAGGCTCAAAAACACATTAAGTGTTTGGGTGGCACTAGTACGTTTGGAGAAATAACTGCCCAGCTTGCTTCCCGGCACCAGATCTTTCATCCATGAGTTCCAGCTTGCACCGGCGATAGACCCAAAAGAATAATGAAAAACCAGTATGAAGATAATGGTAGCAAATGATGTATTGGCACTAAAAAGCAACGGCAAGGCACCGATAACCAGGAGCGGCAGCCTGGCAAAACCGTTGGCAATTACAGTTATCAATCTGCGGTTGTTATACTTTTGTAAAAGTCGGGTTGTTACCATCTGAAAAATATTCGTCATGGTAGGCAGTGCCGCCACCAGCCCGATCTGGAAGTTAGAAGCGCCAAGCAAAATAGCCATCGCCATTAAGAAAGTGCCTCCGGTAAGGGTGGTCATGGCTTCAGAAATAAGTCCTTCTCTGATAACCAGATTTAGTCCCCGGGTTACATCTCTGTTACGGAGAGAGGATGATGGTAAAAGGTTCATTGGTCGTTAGATGATAAAGGTAGATTTGGATATCGAATTTTCAGGGTGCAAAATTAAAACGCCCGAAGATTATAAAAATTGTAAAAGATGGCTTGGGAAGCGGGTTCTGAAGGTTTTAACCGATTTTTTACAATGTCATTTTTTCGCTATTTCTTATATGAAATATTTTTTCAAAATTTGTGATTTTAGATGACCTGTGGCTTTCTGAAAAATTAAACTTCTGCATGGATAAACAACTTAATTTTGCAAGTCAAAAGGGTTAGATAAACCATTGTTTTGCAGAAAATTAGATTAATATTTTACCGATAAAAATAAAATTAAAATGACAAAAAATGGACAGCAGCATGCTTTGGTAATAGGAGCAGGTATTTCAGGATTGGCCGCTGCTTATTATCTTAATCAGGCAGGTATGGCTGTTACGGTTTTTGATAAGACGGATGCTTCGGATAATTGTTCTCACGGAAATGCGGGATTCATTGCACCCAGGTACATTACGCCGCTTGCTTCACCGGGTGTTATCAGTGAGGGTTTAGTGTATATGCTGAAAAAAGAAAGCCCTTTTTATATTCATCCACGATTGAATAAAGATTTGATAAGTTGGTTGTGGAAATTCAAAAAAGCAGCGACCGAAGAGAGGGTGAGGGCAGCAGGTCCTGTACTGAGAGATGTTATCAGAAGGAATCAGGAACTACTTGAAGGCTTTGAGCAAAGAGGTGAAATGGAATTCGGGTATCACAAAAATGGTCATATGACCATTTGCGAAACTCAACATATGCTTGATAAAGAGAAAAAGAATGTAGAGAAAGCAAATGAACTGGGCGTAACGGCTAAAATATTGTCTGCTAAAGAGGTTTTTGAAAGAGAGCCCAATGCACCAAAGAATACAATAGGTGCTGCTTATTATCCTGGTGATGCACATTTGAACCCCGATAAACTGATGACGGAACTTAATCGGTTTTTAAAAGAAAAAGGCGTAGAATTTAAATTAAACACCGAGATAAAAGATATAAAGGAGCAAAGCTCGGGTGAAGTAGTATTGAAGGATGCCGGTGGCCTTACTTATAAAGGTAATTGTGTTGTGGTTTGTGGTGGTACATGGACGCAGGATCTGATGAAAAAATTGGGTGCTAATATTCCCATTCAGGCAGGCAAAGGTTACAGCATCACACTCAAAAATCCTCCACGTATTACGCATTGCAATTTTACGATGGCTGAAAAAAAAGTGGCTGTAACACCTATCGGTAGTTCGATGCGTTTTGCGGGTACGATGGAAATCGTAGGTAGAGATATGTCGATAACAGCGCCCAAGGTGAATGCCATCAAAAAAGCTATTATTGATTTCTATCCGGAGTACACATTATCTGAACTGGATAAGGAAAAGATTTGGGTCGGATTGCGACCCTGCTCAGCGGATGGAATGCCTTACATTGGCCGGGTAAATCCTTATAAAAATATATTTATTTCTTCCGGATATTCGATGGTAGGTATGAGTTTGAGTTTTGCGGCCGGTGAAATTCTGCAACAATTAATTATTACAGGATATGCGGATCTGGAAAGTCCGCTGATAGATCCGAATAGGTTCAAATAATACCTTTATCAGGAGATGTCAAACAATTGTAGGATTTTTTTGTTGTTAGAAGTTGGGTCGTTTTACCAAATACCTTTTTGCATTAAAAGGGAATGATTCGGATGCTTTCTGAAAGGAAAATCAAAGGATGAAATTTACCGGTCAGTATATCCTGATTAGGTTCGTGGTTTTGTTTCCTTCTTCACCTTATTAACAAAGGCTTCGGTTACTCCGACCAGGTTTGCAATTTCAGCAATGGAAAACTTTTTGGCTATCAACAAATTTCGTACAAATTCGTAAGTCTTTTTCTCCATTCCTTTTTCCAAACCTTTCTCCATTCCCCTTTCCATGCCAATTTCGATGCCTTCTTCCCGCTCTATTTTTCTTATAGCTTCAATAATTCCCATGGTAATTTTTTTGCCGGTTATTGATTAATTTGGATACAAGATGAATTACTCTCCGTACCAATGATATGTAAACGCCCGTAAGAGAACGTGAAAATAGAGGTGCACAAAATAATCGGTGATTCGTTATTGGTTTCCTGGTTTTATCCCCTTCTTCACCTTATTAACAAAGGCTTCGGTTACTCCGACCAGGTTTGCAATTTCAGCAATGGAAAACTTTTTGGCTATCAACAAATTTCGTACAAATTCGTAAGTCTTTTTCTCCATTCCTTTCTCCATGCCCATTTCGATCCCTTTTTCGATCCCTTTTTCCATCCCTTTTTCCATGCCCTTCTCCATGCCCTTCTCCATCCCTTTTTCCATGCCTTCTTCCCGCTCTATTTTTCTTATGGCTTCAATAATTCCCATGGTAATTTTTTTGCCGGTTAACTGATTAATTTGACTATCAAAGTTACGATTTATTTCCTCGCTTTCAATATAGAGAAACCTTTTAAGAAAAAATAAAAGTTTTTCGATCTTTTTATGGCTGAATTGCTTGCTTTCTATCAGGGCGCGCGCTATTGTGAGCCGGTCGGCTGCTAACTCTTCTTCTGCCACCTTTCCCTGAAGTAAGGCTTTTTGAGCAGCCAAAACAATCAGGGCAAACGGATTCATCATTTCAAGAAGCTCTGACTCGTTATGATCAAAGATATGATAGACGTTGTATTTATATAAAACTTCTGTTCCCAGATAAGATTTGAAAAATTGCGATGGTTTGTTTTGGTTTTTATTTCCGGTAAATATGGCTAATGCCGTTATGTCAACCGAATAGCGGTCATAAATTCTGTACCAGTACTGAAACATTCGACGAGGGAAATCTTTGGTGCTTCCACCTTGGATTTCTAAATGCACAAGAATCCATTCTTCTTTACCATTTCTAAGAAAAACCTTTACCAGCATATCCACAAATCTGCTTCCGCCCTTCTTTTTAAGCTCAGGGAATAATTCACTCAACTCTTTGTCGAGAAACACAAACTTTCTGCTGAAATCAAAAATCTTATCGGCATCGGGAAAAAAGAACCGTAGCAAATAGGGAAACATTTCTTCAAAAGCAGCTTTTAACAGAATGTCATCCTTTTTCCGAGGCAGAATATTAACAGGTAAAGACTTTTTTTTCATTTCAAGTCAGTTTATTAAAAATATAATGGCCATCCAAAACGAAGCCACAGCAGTGAGTATTTCATAAAAAACGAACTCCTTAAACCAGAGTGTCTAACGTCACTTTCTATTCTTCCTTTTTATCCTGCTTCTCCTCCCTTTCTACCGCGATACTGCACTCACCGATCAGGGCAGCCAAT
>JBIQMB010000107.1:0-8557 GCA_044463745.1 Chitinophagaceae bacterium
TTAAAATAATTTATTTCCTTTTTTATCGTTGGCTCCGCTAAGTTTCCGGTCGTTCAAAGGGAACGTGATTTCATTTTCGTACCGGTAAATTCTCCATTACCGAATTCATTTTACCATTGGCAGGCTTTTGGTATTTTGAATGTTATTGCGGGTTTATGCCGGTGCGTGAATATATTCAACCAACGTAAGGTGGTAAATTTCATTTTGTCAATCCACATTCGGTTAATTTTGCGCACGCCAATCTTTTTAAAAGACGAACTAAAATTATTATCACATGAAGAAGATGTCAACACAAAAAATCGTTCAGTATTTTTTACAGGGACTGCTCGTTCTGGGCCCGGTTTCCATAACCATTTATTTTATTTATGTCGTATTCGAAAGTGTTGACAACATCCTTCGTCCGCTGATAAATATTCCGGGGCTTGGGTTTTTGATGATCATCGCTTTTATCCTTTTGGTGGGATACCTCAGCTCCTTCTTTCTTCTTGAACGATTTATTTCTCTGGTAGATCATATCCTGGAAAGAACGCCAGGCATCAAATTGCTTTATTCTTTCGTTCGCGATTTTTTCGAAGCATTTGCCGGAAACAAGAAAAAATTTACCTACAATGTTCTCGCAAATGTTGATTTTCATGACGTTTGGCGTGTTGGATTTATCACTCAGGAAGACATGGCTCACTTTGGTATGAAGGATTATGTGGCGGTTTATCTCCCGATGGCTTATTCTGTGGCGGGGAATGTGTATATTGTGCCAAAGGAAAAAATCAAGCTCCTCCCGGGTATCAGTGCGGCAGAAGCAATGAAGTTTGCAGTAAGTGGTGGGGTAACGCAGTCTGCTGATGGCGAGGAGATCGTTCTTCCGGAGACAAACATTCCTGCTTAGGTTATGAAGAAATATCTGATAATCGTTGCACTCGTTTTTCTATCCCTTCCATGCTATTGCTGGGGCTTTTTCGGGCATCGGCTTATCAATCAGTATGCGGTCTTTTTGTTACCGCCCGAGATGCTGGTCTTCTACAAACCCAACCTGGCCTATATTTTCGAGCATGCCGTAGATCCTGATAAAAGAAGATATGCTATTGCCGAAGAAGGGCCCCGCCATTATATAGATATAAACAACTACGGAGAATATCCTTATAGCGAGTTGCCCCGCTTTTACGAAGAAGCAACAGCCAAATATGGTGAAGATACCATCCTGGCCAACGGTATCGTGCCCTGGTACGTACAAACCATGCTCAAGAAACTAACCCTCGCCTTCCGCCTCAAAAACTACTCACAGATATTAAAGTACAGCTCCGATCTCGGGCATTATATTGCAGATGCACATGTGCCCTTGCACGCAAGCAACAATCATAACGGGCAATTGACAGACCAGAAGGGAATACATGCTTTTTGGGAGAGCCGACTGCCAGAACTGTTTGCCGAAAAAGAGTTTGATTTTTTTATCGGGAAAGCTGAATATATCAAAGACCCGGAAACTTTTATCTGGGACAGGGTTTTGGAAAGTGCGCTGGCGGCTGATTCGGTTTTGCAATTCGAAAAAATTCTAAATGACCGTTTTGGCTCCGGAAAGTACGCGTACGAGCCTCGCAATGGGATTTTTATCAGGCAGTATTCCACAGCCTACTCCCGCAGGTACAGTGAAATGATGGATGGGATGGTGGAGCGGCGGATGCGACAATCCATTTTTGCGGTAGCATCCTATTGGTTTACAGCATGGATGCAGGCGGGTCAACCCGATTTAAAAGGGATAACCCATCAATCGCTGTCAGAAGAAGATCTTAAAGAATTTGAAGAATTAGACAAGGCATGGAAGAAGGGGAAAACGGCAGGTCGTGAGCATGATGACCATTAAAATGATACAGATATGTCATTCAAAGCCCCCTCTTCACTCATTTTTATCATTTTTTTTTGCCTGAAATTTACTTCATTCATTAATTAGTCATACATTTGCACTCCTTAAAAAAAATCATGGAGACCATTTAGGGGTTAGCCATGCAAAAAATAGTAATTATGAAAAAAGGCATTCATCCTGAAAATTACAGATTTGTAGTATTTCGCGATATGAGTAATGGAGATTCATTCCTTAGCCGTTCTACTGCTCAGAGCAATGAAACGGTAAAGTGGGAAGATGGAAACGAGTACCCGGTTATTAAGCTGGAGATTTCCAATACCTCACATCCTTTTTATACCGGTAAGAATGTACTGGTGGATACTGCAGGTCGTATTGACAAATTCAACAAACGTTACGCAAAGAAGAAATAACTTTTCCTCTGTGATCGAAATATTAAACCTCCTTTTCGGAGGTTTTTTGTTTGGGTGTGCTGGCTAATCAGGCAGCTTTAATTTTTTTTCGAAATCTGCTTTTTTTATGCCTCTGTTTTGGAAGCCTTTTTTCTTAACTTTTAAATTATGTTACCTTCGCGTGCATGACAATTTATCTGGACGACATCACGGAAAAGGAGCTCATGTTTCCGTTCGGGAGTGTCAATAGTCTGGCGAATATCCGTATGGGTATGCTAACCATCAAGGAGAAATGGGAACATTTTTTTAATGACAATGTTTTGCTGCGCTCAGAGCATCCAACAAGCAAGGATCATTATACCAAGTTTTCGGTATTAAGGGTGCCATCCAATAAAGCATTGCACAACATAGCCAGAGGCAGGCCGGTTTCGGAAGAAGATTTTGTACACCTGAACAATGCCTCCGATATCTTCAAATATAATGACTGGGCCTTACGTCAGGATTTCGAACTACTTACGAAGGACAAACAATCGGCTCCGCTGCCTGAATGGGTAAATGCACGTACGCCTGAAAACATTTTTTGTGAAGAGGGGGCTGATATTTATCCCTGCTTCATCAATGCAGAGGCCGGGCCGGTATATATTTCGCGCAATGTGCTGATCATGGAAGGAACGATGATCAGGGGGCCTTTATTCCTTGGGCCGAATAGCGTGGTGAAGACGGGGACCAAAATATACGGAAGCACCACAGTGGGGCCATTTTGCATGGTTGGCGGAGAGATTAAAAACTCGGTAATCATGAGTTATTCAAACAAGGCGCATGGTGGTTATCTGGGCGATTCGGTTATTGGTGAATGGTGCAATCTGGGTGCCGGTACAAGCAACAGCAATCTGAAAAACAATGCCTCTCAGGTTCATATTATCTACGATCCGGCCAAAGAACCGGTGAATGCCGGAATGAAATGTGGCTTACTAATGGGCGATTATAGCCGCAGTGCCGTCAACACTTTTTTTAATACCGGAACGGTAGTAGGCACCTGTTGTAATATTTTTGGAGGTATGCCGCCTAAATTTGTACCATCTTTTTCATGGGGAGAGGAGAAGTATAATCTTGAAAAAGCCCTTGAAGACATCAACAACTGGAAGAAATTTAAAGGTTTTGAAATCAGCGAAAAAGAGAAAAAAGAATTAACTTTATTACATCAACAATCAATATGAGAAAACAAGTAGCAGCAGCAAATTGGAAAATGAATTGTACACTACAGGAGGCGAAGACCTTACTGGGTAGTATGGCCGAAAAGTATTCAGCTTTAAAGGAAGATCAGCAGGTGGTTGTGGCAGTACCTTTCCCGTACCTGCAATTGGCTTCGGAAGTACTCACTAAATTTCCGGGCTACCACATAGCTGCGCAAAACTGCTCGCAACATGAGTCAGGAGCCTTTACCGGTGAGGTTAGCGCAGCCATGATTGCATCCTGCGGAATCAGCCATGTCATTATCGGGCATAGTGAGCGAAGGGAATACTTCAACGAGGGCAATGATATCCTTGCTGATAAAGTAAAACAGGCGCTGAAAAATAATCTTACACCCATATTTTGCTGTGGGGAAGAACTGGAAATAAGGGAAAAAGGTAATCAGAATGAATTTGTTGCCAGTCAGATCAAAGGAAGTATTTTTGATTTGGAAGCTGATTCGTTTTCGAAAGTAATTATTGCTTATGAACCCATCTGGGCCATTGGTACCGGTAAAACGGCAACGGCTGAGCAAGCGCAGGAAATGCACGCCCACATCAGACAAACCATAACGGAAAAATATGGTAGTGCTGTGGCTGCTCAAACCAGTATCTTGTATGGCGGAAGCGTGAAACCGGATAATGCGGAGGAGATTTTTGGAAAGCAGGATGTAGATGGCGGACTGGTGGGAGGTGCTTCTTTAAAAGCAGCAGACTTTCAGCAAATAATTAATAGTTTGAAAATCTGACAATAAGCATTTACTTTTATCTCTTCCAAAAAAGGATGTTGACTGCGAAGTAAATTTTTTAATCGTTTCATTTATGAACCAATGGTGAGAAGTGCGATAATCATTTTCATGATGGCTTTTGCAATAAGTGCTAAGGCGCAGGATCCTCATTTTTCACAATTCTTTTCTTCTCCATTAACGCTGAACCCTGCGTTAACGGGGAAATTTGACGGCGATTTTAGGGTAGCCGGAAACTACCGCAATCAATGGCCTGCATTCAATAACCTTTACCGAACATTTACAGGAAGTGCCGATTTTAGAATCATGAAAAAGCACATACCTGAGACCGACACCTGGGGATTGGGATTTTTGGCGTTGAGCGATAAAGCCGGCGGTAATTTTTTGACCAATAATTATCTGGCGGTTTCTACATCTTATCATAAGTCATTGGATGAAGATGGATTTCAGCAGATCGGTATTGGCTTTCAGGGAAATTATGGGTCGAAACGACTTGACCGTACCAAGGCTTATTTTCAGGATATGCTCACACCTTTTGGTTTTACCGGTGTAACGCAGGAGGTTTTTGCTAACCAGGTTTTGGATGTGGATTATTTAGAAATAAATGCGGGGATTTTGTATTCAGGCTCCACCACGGGCGATAATAATTTTTATGCTGGTGCATCTGTTTATCACATCAACCAACCTAAGGAAAGTTTTATGAATGCGGCCTGGACCATTAGTCCGCGAACGACAATTCATGGAGGCGGTTATTTTCCTATCGGATACAATGTAAAATTTCATACAAGCGGTATTTTTCAGTTTCAGAATAATGCGAGCGAACTGGTTGTAGGAGGAGCGGTATCAGCCACTACCAATGAAGATATGCCAAACCCGGCGAGCGTTTATGTAGGTTCCTGGTTCAGGTTTAATGATGCAATCATTCCCTACTTTGCACTTGAGTTTTCAGGTATCAGATTGGGCGCTTCGTATGATGTCAATGTTTCCAGTTTAAAAACCGCTTCGCAAAGCAGGGGAGGTTTTGAGTTCTCCATCATCTACATCCATCGTGCTGCTGAGGGCGGAAGAGGTATTCCCTGTCCACTGTTCTGATGTGTTTTATTATCTACGAAAAATTTCATTCAAAAGTTAACACCTCCTGAAATATAGAGTCCGGCAAGTGTCGTCTTAATGCGCTTCAAGCCAGTTTTCACCAACTCCTAATTCGGCTACAACCGGAACGTCATTGGGGAGCGGCATGGCGTGAATCATTGTATCGAGTATAAGAGGTTTCACTTCCTCCAATTCTTCGCGCGGGGCATCAAATACAAGTTCATCATGAACCTGTAATATCATTTTCGTTTTCAGGTTCTTCTTTCTGAGTAATTCTGCAAGCCTTATCATGGCTATCTTAATCATGTCGGCTGCGGATCCTTGTATGGGCGAATTAATGGCGTTCCTTTCAGCAAAACCTCTCACCGTCCAGTTTCTGGATGTTATATCCTTAATCCATCTTTTGCGGCCCATCAATGTTTGTACATATCCATTTTGCTGACAAAATAAGATGGTGTCGTTCATATATTTTTGTATATGCGAAAATTGTTTTTTGTATTCATCAATGATCTGTTTTGCTTCAGTTCTACTTACATCAATATTTTCTGCAAGCCCGAAAGCGCTCTGGCCATAGATGATTCCGAAATTGACACTTTTTGATTTATATCTCATTTCTTTGGTCACTTCTTCTTCGGCAACATTAAATACTTTGGAGGCCGTTGCCGTATGGATGTCTTTTCCTTCTTTGAAAGCGGCTATCATACCCGGGTCGCCGCTGATGGCTGCTACTATCCTTAATTCGATTTGAGAATAATCTGCTGAAATTAATACGTGGTCCGGATCCCTGGGCACAAAGGCTTTACGTACCTCCCTGCCGCGTGCTGTCCGAATTGGGATGTTTTGAAGGTTGGGATTATTGCTGCTTAGCCGCCCGGTTACAGCGATAGCCTGACCATAACAGGTATGAACTCTGGCCGATTTTTTATTAACCAGTAGGGGTAGTGCATCTACGTAAGTGGACCGAAGTTTTGATAGCTCCCGGTAATTAAGGATGTCTTCAATGATGGGATTGTCCTTGGCCAGCTTTAGCAGTACATCCTCACCCGTGGCGTATTGTCCGCCTTTGGTTTTTTTGACCGTACCTGCACCGATCTGCATTTTGTCGAACAATACCTCGCCCAACTGTTTGGGAGATGCGAGGTTAAAGCGCACACCGGCCAGTTTATATACTTTTTCCTCGGCTTCGGCAGCCTGCATTTCCAACTCAGCGGAGTATTCTTTCAGGAAATCCGAATCTATTCGTACTCCCTCATATTCCATATCACGAAGCACTTTTATAAGCGGAGCTTCTACCTTGTAAAACAACTCCTCAACACCTTTTTCCCTCAGTATTTCTTCAAAAACATTTTTGAGTTGAAGAGCAATATCAGCGTCTTCGCCGGCATACTCCTTTGCCTTTTCAACCGGTACGTCCCGCATGGAGCCTTGGTTTTTTCCTTTCTTCCCGATCAGGTCGGTAATGGGTACGGGTACATAACCCAGGTATTGAGCACTTAATAAATCCATGCCGCGCCTGCCTTCGCTTTCGATGAGATAATGTGCGAGGAGGGTATCAAAGATTTTCCCTTTCAGATCAAAGCCATGCCACTTTAGAACAAGTAAATCAAATTTTAAATTCTGGCCAATCCACAATTTGGATTCATCATCAAACAATGGCCTAAACTTGTCAAGAATCTCTTTTGTTTTATCACGATCGGCCGGTAGTGGTACATACCATGCCTCTCCTGGTTTGACGGCGAAACTCATACCCACCAGTTCGCAGTTGTTTCCATCCAAATCATCCGTTTCCGTATCGAAAGAAATTTCGGGCTCATTCGTCAATTGTTTTACCAGCGCATCAATATCTTGTGCCCGCTCAATCAAATGGTATTGATGCGGCGTGTTTTCAATATTTCTTTCTGCTACGAGACCTCCTGCCTCAGATATCGGAGCGTTAGAAACGGATGCCGTTTTTTCTTCACTGATGGGTGTCGCTTCCTGCCCTGCAAACAGGTCGCCCTGCACCATCTTGGGCGCCGATTCAAAAACGCTGTATTCATCACCCAGCACACGCTTGCCGATCGATTTAAATTCAAGTTCGGTGAAAATGGCGTTGAGCCTTGGCTTGTCAACCGGTTTAACCTCAAAGTTTTTTTCATTGAATTCGTATGGAACGCTGGTAATAATGGTGGCGAGCTTCTTACTCAAAACAGCCAGTTCTTTTCCCTCCTGTACTTTTTTGCCTACTGCGCCCTTTACGTTCTCTGCGTTTTCAAGAAGGTTTTCGAGAGAGCCATATTCGCCGAGCAATTTGGCGGCTGTTTTTTCACCTATTCCAGGAATACCCGGTATGTTATCGCTTGCATCGCCCATCAGCGCCAACATATCAATGAGCTGGTGTACCTCGCTGATATTCCATCTTTCACACACTTCTTTTTTGCCCATAATCTCCACGCTGCCTCCCTGGTAACCCGGTTTGTAAATGAAAACGTTGTCGGTTACAAGCTGTCCGAAATCTTTGTCGGGGGTAACCATGTAAACCTGGTAACCTTGCTTTTCTGCCTGTCCGGCAATGGTACCGATGATGTCGTCCGCCTCATAACCGTCGAGCTCAATAACAGGAATATTAAACCCGCGAACAATCTCTTTTATATCCGGGATGGCCGATAGAATATCTTCAGGAACCGCCTGCCGCTGCGCCTTATATGCTTCGAACTGGATGTGTCGTTCCGTAGGTGCTTCGGTATCAAATGCCACGGCAATGTGAGTGGGTGCTTCTCTGTTTAGCAAATCCAAAAGGGTATTGGTGAATCCATATTGTGCATTCGTCGTTTTCCCCCGGGTGGTAATAATTGGGTTGCGAATCATCGAATAATAAGCACGATAGATAAGCGCCATGGCGTCAAGCAGAAACAGTTTTTTATCCATCTTACAAAGATATGAATAGATAAGAGGAGGTACGACGCAGATTCGTGAAAAGTATGTTTTCTTTGATCTTAATTTAAAGCAAGAATATGGCGAGAAGAATATTTTATTCCCTCCATAAAGGAAGTAGAGATGGCTGCATGCTAAATATGGGTTATGCCTAACCTGCTGCTTATCAGCACATTTTCCTCTTCATAAAGTTTGGCATCATTTTGGTCAATATTATTGGTAGATATTTTTGAAAAGTAATCCTTTCAGCCGCTGTTTTAAGAAAATATCTAAACGAAAAACCACTCAGAAAGAAAGTTTTTAATTATTATTGACAAAACCCTTATTAAGGTC
>JBIQMB010000108.1:0-8533 GCA_044463745.1 Chitinophagaceae bacterium
AATGAAATATTTTGGCTGATGTTGATGATAACACAGGTCTATGCAAGTTCAGCGGCCATCAGCGGCACTTGCCTTGGTTTATATTTTTTTACTGCTTCGGCTATGTGCCGTATATGATCGGGCGTAGTGCCGCAGCATCCACCTACTATATTCAGATAGCCGGATGATGCCCATTCATCGATAATATGGGCAGTTTGTTCGGGTAGCTCATCGTATTCTCCAAATGCATTGGGAAGGCCGGCATTAGGATAGGCTGAAGTAAAACAAGAAGCGATTTTGCTCATTTCTTCTACATGCGGACGCATTTCGTTTGCTCCCAGCGCACAGTTTAATCCAATGCTTAATGGTTTGGCATGCGATACCGAAATGTAAAATGCTTCCAGCGTTTGCCCGCTGAGTGTTCTGCCGCTGGCATCAGTTATTGTTCCGCTGATCATGATGGGCAATTCCTCTTTGCCGGTATCTGCAAAATATTTTTTTATAGCAAAGATGGCTGCCTTGGCATTCAGCGTATCGAAAATTGTTTCGATAAGAAGTAAATCAGCACCTGCATCTGATAATCCACGAATTTGTTCGTAGTAAGCATTCATCACTTCATCAAAGGTCACGGTCCTAAACCCCGGATTGTTGACATCGGGCGAAAGACTAAGTGTTTTGTTCAATGGTCCAATAGCTCCCGCGATAAACTTTTGTTCGGCTTGCGGATTCTCTTTTGTATATTCATCAATGGCAGCATTTGCGCATTGCACTGCCGCTACATTGAGTTCATACGCAATATCCTGAAGGTCATAATCCGCCTGTGCGATGGAGGTGCTGCTAAAAGTATTTGTTTCGATGATGTCAGCCCCTGCATCCAGATACTCTTTATGAATGGATTGTATAATATCCGGACGTGTAATGCTCAACAGATCATTATTTCCCCTGAGATCCTTATGCCAGTCTTTAAATCTCTCTCCCCTGAAGTCTTTCTCTTCAAGCTTATACTGCTGTATCATGGTTCCCATGGCACCATCAATAATAAGAATCCGCTCTTGTAATAGCGACCTGATTTGTTCTACTCTGCTCATGATTGTACTAAGTTTTTTGTGCGGGTTTTTTCTTCTTTATTCAATACCCACTTAAGCCATAAGAAACCGATGATTCCGGAAATAAGCGATCCGAAAAGAATAGAAATCTTTGATTCCGTGATCAGGAAATCAGAATCGAAGGCCAGCAAGGCGATGAAGATAGACATGGTAAAGCCTATTCCGGCAAGCATTCCTGCTCCTAACATCTGGTTCCAGTTAAGCCTGCCGGGTAGTTCTGCAATTTTTAGCTTAATGACAAGGAAGCAAATCAACAGAATGCCGATGGGTTTGCCGAAAACCAGACCCAGGATAATGCCAAGACTACTATTTGCAAGCAATCCCGTGTTCCACCCCTCCCCGAATACGATGGCTGTATTGGCTAATGCAAAGATGGGTAAGATGATATAGGCAACGGGTACATGTAAAAGCGTTTGCAACTTATACGAAGCAGCTTGTTTCGAACCTTTTTCAAATGGAATGGTCAAGGCTAATAAAATACCGGCCACTGTGGCGTGTACGCCCGACTGAAGCATAAAGTACCACATGAGGACGCCGCCCACCAGGTACAACGGAATCCATTTTACTTTAAGCAGGTTTAGTACCATTAATAATATGAATATCCCAAATACAACAGTTAGCGGTATAATGGCCAGATTTGATGAATAAAACAGGGCGATGATAACAATGGCTCCCAAATCATCTATTACAGCTACGGCTGTCAGAAATACCTTAAGTGAAAAGGGAACCTTATCGCCCAATAAAGAAAGAATACCAATAGCAAAAGCGATATCCGTAGCCATGGGTATGCCAAATCCGTGCTGGGTATCGGTGCCGAAGTTGAGCAGCATATATATTCCTGCAGGAACAAGCATTCCCCCTAAAGCAGCAAAAACCGGAAGTAAACCGGTACGGGCTGAGGAAAGTTCGCCGATAAAGACTTCGCGCTTTAATTCCAGGCCAATCATAAAAAAGAAGATGGCCATCAGTCCGTCATTGATCCAACCTTCGATGCTGAGCAGTCCCAATTTCTCGTGCCAGAAATCGACGTATGATTCGTGAAGAAAAAAGTTTGCTAATAATATGGAAATGACCGTGCAGATTATGAGCAGTATTCCTCCACCGGATTCACTGGCAAAAAATTGCCTGAAAATTTTTGTTATTTTCATTATTAATTTAGAAATTATGATAGCCAACATCATTTACGCGGCCGCGACAGAAGATCCTAAAACGAATATACCTAACAGAAAGTCGTTTATTAGTTCAAGTTTAGCCGGAATGAGGTTGAACAATAAACAAATCCACCTCTAATGGCGGCAAAAGTAAATGAAATCAAATAAATATCAAAGATAAATTCATTGGGGTATAGTCAAGTCATTAATTCGTAGGCCACCCGTGCTTAAAAGAGAACGACCAGTGGTACTTTTTTTAAGTTAATTGATTCGGGTAACAATAGAAAAACCTGACACCAGAGGGCATAACCTCCATTATCTCCTTGAAAATTTTGAACTTACGTTTTCTTTTAAAGAAGAAAGACTTGCTACACATCTAAAAACTTTACTAAAATTATACAGATATAAAAAAAGTTATTTCAAATCCGATTCTTTTCTCTACTTTTGCACTCCCAAAAAAAGTTCTTTAAGATATTTACGGACTTGGGAGTACCGCTGAAAACGGTACGTTATCACCAAAAAAAATTTAAAATGGCTAAAGAAATCACAGGTTATGTCAAGCTCCAGGCTAAGGGCGGACAAGCCAATCCGGCGCCTCCAATTGGCCCGGCACTTGGTTCCAAAGGAATCAATATTATGGAGTTCTGTAAGCAGTTCAATGCAAGAACCCAGGATAAACAAGGGAAAACGCTTCCCGTTCTCATTACCGTATATGCGGACAAATCATTCGATTTTATTATTAAAACCCCTCCGGCTGCTGTACAGTTGAAAGAAGCTGCAAAAGTAAAAACCGGCAGTAAGGAGCCTAATCGTTCCAAGATTGGTAAAGTAACCTGGAATCAGGTAGAAGAGATTGCCAAAGACAAAATGAGCGATCTGAATGCTTTCAGTTTGGAAAAAGCCATGAAAATGGTAGCAGGCACAGCCCGTAGCATGGGTATTACAGTAGAGGGTAAAGCACCCTGGGAAAATTAAATCCTCATTCCGCTACTGCGGGTAAAAATTATTTCAAATGATTACGAAAAAGAGAAAAATAGCAAACGCTAAAATTGAAGCGGATAAGGCTTATACTTTACAGGAAGCTTCGGCCCTGGTAAAAGAAATCAATACTACAAAGTTTGACAGCTCGGTAGATCTCCATATTCGCCTGGGTGTAGATCCCAAGAAGGCGGATCAGGCGGTAAGAGGAACGGTATCTCTGCCCCACGGCACAGGAAAAACAAAAACTGTTCTGGTTTTATGCACTCCTGACAAAGAAGATGCGGCAAAAGAAGCCGGCGCTGATTATGTAGGTCTGGATGAATACATTACCAAAATTGATGGCGGATGGACAGATGTGGATGTTATTATTGCCACACCGTCGGTGATGCCCAAAATTGGTCGTTTGGGTAAAATATTAGGTCCAAGAAACCTGATGCCAAACCCCAAAACAGGAACCGTTACAAATGATGTAGCCGCTGCTGTAAATGATGTAAAGGGTGGTAAGATTGCCTTTAAAGTTGATAAGGCAGGTATCATTCACGCATCCATCGCAAGAGTAAGTTTCACACCTGAAAAAATTGCTGAAAACAGCAAAGAATTAATCAATGCCATTGTGAAACTGAAACCGGCCACAGCAAAAGGTACCTATCTGAAAAGGTTGTACATGGCCAGCACCATGAGCCCCGGTATTCCTATTGACACAAAATCAGTTCAGAGCTAATAAAATTATTTGATTGCCGGTAAAGCCGGCACAAAACCAAACAGTATGACAAAAGAACAAAAACAAGAAGTGATAGAGGTGCTGAAAGATAAGTTCAGCCAATATTCTAACTTCTATATAACCGATACTGAAAGCCTCACTGTAAGCCAGGTTACTGCATTGCGTCGCACCTGTTTTGATAAGCAGGTAGAAATGAAGGTGGCCAAAAATACGCTGATCAGAAAGGCACTGGAAAGTCTCGATAGCGAGAAGTATTCCGGAATATATGATGCCCTTCATAACGTAACAGCCCTGATGTTTAGCGAAAGTCCAAAGGATCCCGCCGTAATTATCAGTAGCTTCCGCAAAGAAGGAAATAAAGAAAAGCCCGTATTAAAGGCGGCATTTTTGAATGGCGAAGTTTACCTGGGTGATGATCAGTTAGCTGCGTTGACGAAGATCAAGACTAAGGAAGAGTTGATCGGAGATGTGATCGGATTACTCTTGTCGCCTATCCAGCGTGTAGTAGGTGCTTTGCAAAATAAGCCCGAAGAGGTAAGCGCAAAGGGTAACGAACCTGCTCCGGCAGCCGAAGCAGCTCCGGCAGAAGAAAAAGCCGAAGCAGCCAAGCCTGCAGAGGAAGCGCCAAAGGCAGCAGACGAGCAACCCAAAGCTGAAGGAGATACTCCGGCAGCAGAAGCTTAAATAATCGGGGTAAAACCCATTATTATATAAAACAATTTTTTTAAAACAATCTCCGCCGGATTCCGGTTAAGGCCGGAAAAAGAAGGGGGAAAAAATTAAAACTTAAAACAATGGCAGACGTAAAAACATTAGCCGAAAGTTTAGTAAACTTAACAGTAAAAGAAGTTCAGGAATTAGCTGACTTTTTGAAATCAGAATATGGCATTGAGCCGGCAGCCGCAGCAGTAGTAGTAAGCGGTGACGGTGGTGGCGGTGGTGCTGCTGCAGAAGAGAAAACCTCTTTTGATGTAGAGCTGAAAGCAGCCGGAGCCAGCAAGCTCGGTGTGGTTAAATTGGTGAAGGAATTGACTGGATTGGGTCTGAAAGAAGCTAAGGAATTAGTGGATGGCGCACCTAAGATGATCAAGGAAGGAGTAGATAAAGCTACTGCTGAAGAAATCAAAGCCAAATTGACCGAAGCTGGTGCTGAAGTTGAGATCAAATAAGCGTTTGGTTTAAACATACATAAGATGATTGAGCAAAGGCTGCAGGATTGACCCTGTGGCCTTTTTTCATTTTTATAAGTGGAAAGGTCGATTCGAGATATTCACCAATTAATGGGTGAGCGACCCAATGCTTCTATTTTATTATAACCACCCGCTCCACGGTGGGGGTAAGCTGATTGGTTAGGGATTTTGAACCTCCTTTAAAAGTTCTGAATCTTTTATGCTTTTTGCAAATAATCAATGGAGTTTTAAAGGCTTTATTTCCTTAAATTCGCATGTAGGTAATTATGGAAAAATTTATAGTTTCAGCACGAAAGTACAGGCCACAGAATTTTAGTTCTGTTGTAGGCCAGGAGCATATCACCACCACATTAAAAAATGCAATCAACAATAACCAACTGGCACATGCATTTCTTTTTTGTGGCCCCAGGGGAGTAGGTAAAACCACCTGTGCCCGTATTCTGGCTAAAACCATTAATTGCGAAAACAGAACACCCGATGGGGAAGCGTGCAACGAATGCCAGTCGTGCGTATCATTCAATAACGGAACCTCTCTTAATATTCATGAACTGGATGCGGCCAGTAATAACTCCGTAGAGGATATCCGGTCATTGGTAGAGCAGGTTCGATTTGCACCGCAGGCGGGTAAATACAAAGTGTATATCGTGGATGAGGTGCACATGCTGAGCAATGCGGCGTTTAATGCATTTTTGAAAACGCTTGAAGAGCCGCCACCTTTCGCCATTTTTATTTTAGCCACTACCGAGAAACATAAAATTATTGCCACCATACTATCCCGCTGCCAGATTTTCGATTTTAAAAGGATGACCAATGCGGATACGGCTGCACATCTGAAAGAAATAAGCGAGAAAGAAAATATTCATACTGAGGATGCGGCTCTCCATGTCATTGCCCAAAAAAGTGAAGGTTGCATGCGCGATTCGCTTAGCTTATTTGATAAAATCGTAAGCTTTACGAGTGGGGAGGTTACGTACAAAAACACCCTGGTTCATCTTAATATTTTAGATGAAGATTATTTCTTTACACTGCTGGAGCAAATGCGCGATCAGAAGCTCAGCGATGTATTGCTCACTTTTGATGCTATCAACCGTAAAGGTTTTGAAGGTGATGCGTTCTTAAATGGCTTTGCAGAATTTTTGAGAAATATGCTCGTGAGCAAGGATGCAAAGGTTGCCGGTTTGTTAGAGGTTGCTGAAGACTTCAAACCAAAATATGCCAGGGCAGCAGCCGCCACTTCTGTTTCATGGCTTATCAGTGCATTGAACATTGTGAATGAAGCAGAAGTAAATATCCGGATGGCCAAAAACAAAAGGCTTCATACCGAACTTACCCTCATAAAACTTTGCTATCTCAATCAGGCGATCGAATTTTCGTCGGAAGGTGGTGTAAAAAAAAAACTTAATGAGAGCGTAAAGAGTGTTTCTTTCAGGGCACTTACCCCCAGAGCAGTACCGGAGCATGCTGTGCCGGCTCAACCGGTAAAAGTGAAAAAAGAAAAGCCGGTAAAAGAAGCTACAGGCCCTTCTTTAGTTATTGAAGAAGCAGCGCCTGACTATCAGAAAAAGACTCCGGCAAAAAGAACTTCGTATAAGAGAATTAAGAGTCTTGATTCCATACAGAAGTCAATAGCCGCCCAGCACCATCAGCAAACTACCAAGGAGCTAAATGATGAAGAGCTATTTCTTGCATGGGAAGATTTCATCAGCCGGCTTGAGCAGGAAGGGCAGATTTCGGCTGTAAGTAGTTTTAGGGATGCCAGGCTATCGATACAGCAACAGGATACCATTGAGATAACCTCATCTAATGAGTATCATCAGCATTTTATAGAGTCAGAAAGGAGCGAGCTTATCCGGCATCTTCAAAACTGGTTCAATAACCGCATGCTCACCTTTACGGTAAAGGTGGAAGCGACTGAGCAACAATCAGCAGAGAAAGAGGAATACCTCAACAGCCGCGAGAAATACCTGCGCATGATTAAAGAATTTCCGGCAGTAAAAGAACTGAAGGAAAAACTGGGGATGAAACTTGAAATGTGATTTGTTAAATCAGCATGCGAACCGGACTTTCTAAAAACGCCTTAACCGTTTGCAAGAAAGAGGCACCTACAGCCCCGTCAACACTCCTGTGATCGCAGCTTAAAGTGACCTTCATTACATTGGTTGTTCCAAATCCGTCTCCCTTCTTTACCACTATTTCCTTGATTTTTCCAACGGCAAGGATGGCACTATCGGGTGGGTTAATGATGGCGGTAAATTCATCTATATCCATCATACCCAGATTAGAAACGGTAAAGGTATTGCCTGAGAACTCGTTGGGCTGCAACTTCTTATTTTTTGCTTTATCGTAAAGACCTTTGGCTTCGGCGGCAATTTGTGACAATGATTTTTGATCAGCAAAACGAATCACCGGTACAATCAAACCATCAGGCATGGCCACTGCCGAACCGATATGGATATGGTTATTTTGCCTGATGAAGTCACCCATCCAGCTACTGTTTACCGCAGGATGTTCGCGCAAGGCCATAGCGCAGGCTTTAATAACAAGATCGTTAAATGAAATCTTAACCGGACTTACCTCATTCATAGCCTTTCTGGCTTTCATGGCATTATCCATGTTGATTTCCATGGTCAGGTAGAAGTGAGGCGCATTAAATTTGCTTTCGCCCAGCCTGCGTGCAATGGTTTTGCGCATCTGGCTGTTGGGTATATCCTCGTGGCTTTCTTTACCTATTTGTTCGAATGCATGAACCTGAAGAACGCCTTCTTTTGCGGCCTTGCCTGCATCTGCAGCAGCCACTGAAGGTGTGTAATTTTCGATATCGCGTTTGATGATCCTTCCGCCATCTCCTGTTCCGGTTATGTCAGACAGGTTGTATCCTTTCTCCTTTGCCATCCTGCGGGCCAAAGGCGATACTTTTATCCGGCCATTATCGTCTGATGAATCAGAAGTAGCTGAAGCTGCCGGAGTGGTAGTTGAAGTTTCCGCAGCAGGTTTTTCTTCCTCCCCGGTTTCTTCCTCTTCTGTTTTTGCCGGCTTGTTTTTTTCATATTCCGCATAGGCCTTCACATCTGTTCCTGCAGGCCCCACCAGGGCTATCATATCATTAATCGGAGCAGCATCACCTTCCTCAACACCAATGTAAAGCAGCGTACCTTCTTCGTATCCTACTATCTCCATTGTGGCTTTGTCGGTTTCAACCTCAGCCAGTGCATCATCTGATTTTACCTTATCACCAACCTTCTTATTCCACTTAACAATTTTACCCTCCTTCATGGTATCGCTAAGCAGCGGCATGCGAATGACCTTTACACCTTTTGGAAGGGTTGCCTCGCTGGAGGCCTTTTTTTCCTGCTTTTGTTCCTTCTTTTCTTCCGTTGGCTTTTCTTCTTTTTTATCTTCCTTGCT
>JBIQMB010000109.1:0-8529 GCA_044463745.1 Chitinophagaceae bacterium
GCTACCGAAGTTATTTATGAGGGAGAAAAATATTTTATCGTTCCCCAAAACGCAATTCTAATGCTTGAGCGGGAAGAAGATTTATAAAAAAAAAAGAGCTGTTGCCAGCTCCTCTTGTATTCCTTTACAATCCCCGTGCTTTAAGCATGGGCTCTATTTTTGGATCACTTCCGCGCCAGTTGCGGTACATTTTTTCCAGGTCTTCTGAGTTGCCGCGTGAGAGGATCATGTCCCTGAACCGCTGACCGTTTTCACGGTTCATGCCGCCATGTTCGGTAAACCATTGGTAGGCATCATGGTCAAGCATTTCTGTCCATAAATATGAATAGTATCCGGCAGCATAACCGCTTCCCCAGATATGCGAAAAGTAGGTGGACCGATACCGGGGAGGCACCGCTTTTACCACATCCAGTTTAGTCTTTTTCAAAGCTTCTTTTTCAAAATCCAATGCATCACCTATTTTGTGATCGGCAGATATTGTATGCCACTGCATATCCAGATTAGAAGCCGCCAGGTTTTCGGTAAGTGCATAACCCTGATTGAATGTGGAGGATTTTTTAATCTTGTCAATCAGATCTTGCGGAATGGGTTGTCCGGTTTCGTAATGGATAGCATAGTTCTTTAAAACTGCCGGATAGAGTGCCCAGTTCTCATTAAACTGCGAAGGGAATTCTACAAAATCTCTGGCCACATTGGTTCCTGAAAGTGAAGGATACTGCTGATCGGCAAAGAATCCGTGCAGCGCATGACCGAACTCGTGAAACATGGTAATCACATTGTCAAAAGTCAAAAGAGCCGGCTGGCCTTCCGATGGCTTTGAAAAGTTGCAGACATTATAAATAACGGGTTTTTTATCAAAGAGTTTCGACTGCTCCACGAGGTTGCTCATCCATGCTCCGCCGCGCTTGCTCGGACGTGCGTAAAAATCGCCATAAAACAATCCCAGCGGGCTTCCGTCTTCTTCAAATAACTCATAAACCAGTACATCCGGATGATAGGTAGGGATGTCTTTTCTTTCTTTAAATGTAATGCCATAAAGTTGAGTAGCAGCATAAAAAACACCTTTTTCCAAAACTGTTTTAAGAAGGAAATAAGGTTTAATCTGGCTTTCGTCCAGGTCGTATTTTTCTTTACGAACTTTCTCTGCAAAGAAGTTCCAGTCCCATGCTTCCAGGGTAAAGTCATTGCCCAACCTGTTTATCAGGTTTTGAATGGTGTCAGATTCGCTCTGCGCCTTGGCCGTTGCGGCAGGTACCAATCCGGCAAACATTTTAAAAACATTTTCAGGTTTTTTTGCCATGGTTTTCTGAAGTCGCCACTGAGCGAAATTTTCGAAGCCAAGTATCTGAGCTTTATGTGCCCTGAGTTGCGCTATTTCGGTAATTATGGCCTTGGTATCGTTCGCACCTCCATTCCCCCTGTTCCATGATGATGAAAATAATTTTTCACGACTGTTGCGATTTTCCATATCCGTAAGCAAAGGTTGCTGGGTGGTGTTTTGCAAAGAAACTTTGTATCCGGCACTATCTTTATTTTTCACCGATTCCAACTCAGCCTCTGTAAGCCCTGCCAAATCTTCTTTACTGTTATAGGTGACCGCCCCTGCGTTATTGGCCGCCAAAAGTGTCTTATTAAATTTGGTGCTTAACGTGGCTAACTGTGCATTGATCTTTTTAAGTTCCTCTTTTTTATCTTCGGGCAGGCTTGCTCCGGCGATCATAAAATCAGTGTAATAATCTTCGAGCAACCGGGCCGATTCAAGGTCCAATTTTAAACCTGCTCTCTGCTCGTAAAGAGTTTTTACTTTTTGAAAAAGCGTATCGTTCAGGTAAATAAAATCATTTACTTCGGAAAGCAGGGGAGCAATTTCCTCCTGTACTTTCTGGAGTGTATCGTTGGTATGTGCACCCGTGAGTGCATAAAAAGGCGCAAGTGCTCTGCTTAGTACCACGCCACTTTTTTCCAACTCTACCAGTGTGTTTTCGAAGGTTGGTGCGCTCGTATCAGAAATGATTTTTTGAATGGCTTCTTTTTTTAGCCGGATGCCTTCAAGAATGGCGGGTTTGAAATCTGCACTTTTTATTTTTGAAAAATCGGGGGTAGAATAGGGAAGGGTGCTTTCCGCAAGCAAGGGATTGTTTTTTATATCATCAGATGTGCTTTTACTGTTTTCATTACAGGCCGACAAGGTCAGAATGGTAGCTATGAACATGGTAATTTTTTTCATTGTTTTTCTTTTTTATAAAAAAGTGCTGAAAGATAATGATTTTAGAGGTTGTCATACTACCGAATGAGCGTAACGCTTCCTTTTCTGAAAACAGATTCACCTGTTACCTTATTAATATATTTCAATGTCCAGGCATACACTCCACTGCCTTGCGGATCGCCCTTGAAGTTTCCGTCCCACTTCTGTGTCCAGTCCGTCGATTCAAAAACCATTTGTCCATAGCGATTATACACCCTGAAAACCATCTGATCAGCAAGAAAGGCATTCAGCGGATAAAATGAATCATTTATTCCATCTCCATTGGGTGTAAAAGTATTGGGTACATCAATGCGACAGGTTACCAACACCTTCACATTCTGAGTGGCTGTACTGTGGCAACCCAGATCGGAGGTAACGGTTAACATAACCTGATAATCTTTTTCCTGCATGGATTGTGCAAAGAGTTTGGGTTCGGGCTTCTCAATGTCGCTACCCGTGCCGTCTCCAAAACTCCACGACCATGATTGGATATTTCCTGTGCTTTTATTAATAACCTGAACAGAATCATCCGGACAAATGATGGGATTGATTTGAAAAGCAGCTTTAAGAGGTGGACCCAGTGCTATTGTTTTAACCGCACTGTCGCTGCAAAAACCGTTTGATACAAGCAGCTTAATTTTCTTATCTCCAAACGGCGGTGCGAAATCTACGAAAGCGTTCTGAGTTAAGGAATTTCCTTCATCTGCAAACTGCCATGACCATGAGTTTACATCATGATTACCATTATGCTGAAATTGGATCCTCGCTTTATCGCATCCCGGTGTAAGTGAATAAGTAAAATCTGCATTCACCGTGTCTTTGATAGAAAAAGTGATAACAGCCGGTTCGCTTTCCAGGCCACATTCGTCGATGACGGTGTTGCCATCGCTGCCCTGCCTGAGTTCAATACGGTAGGTACCTCCATGCACAAGCGGCTCGCTTAATTTGAGATAAATATTTGCTGATAAATTATCCGTGTTATTATCAAAACGAATATTATTTATAGATATCGGAACAGGGCCGGTGATATTGAAATCGCTACCGTTGGTGGCAATGGATTGGATGTTTATTTTTTTATCAAACATCAGTTGCAACTCTTCAGGTGCACACGACAAATTTACCAGTTTACCCATGGGTGTCGGTTCTCTCACTGCTATCTTCAATTTCAATTCATCTCCTTCCGGAATGTAATTTCCGCAGTTGTCTATCAGGGTATTCCCATCGCTTCCTTCACGCATGGTTACGGTATAATCTCCTGCGGGCATAGGCGCGTCGAGCGTCAGAATAATAGAATCAGCGTCAAACCCCGATCCCACCGGCTCGGCACTCACAATTTGGATGCCCGGATGAGAGAAAATAAAATCGGAACCGTCTTTAGCCAAACTGTTTTGCAAAATGCGTTTATTGATTTTCAAAAATATTTTGCTGGCATCGCATGGATAGCTTATTGATTTGAGTAAAGGAAGTTGCGGATCGGTAATAACCGCAGTGCCACCGCTAAAGGTGAGTTCATAGCCACTCTGGGTATCTCCATCGTAATGACTAATGAGCAAGATATATTCATGACCTTCAATCAGGTTAGGCATTCTTGCAAAAGTTGGTTCCCTGTCTGGTGGGTAAGAGGCGCAATTAATATATGGAACGCCATTTATCGAAGTGCCTGTATTGCCCGGTGTGCCTGCCCAGTTTCCTGTTACGATAATATTTCTGTTTGTAAAAACCTCATTGGGATCAAGACCCGTTATATCGTACAATTGCCAGTCGTAATCATCGCCCTGGTTTTTGGGTTTGATGGTAAAGCCAAGGGATCCGGATCGATAACATTTAAATTTATACCAGAAAGGGTTTCTGTTTTCATAATTAGCCGAACCGGGTTTATCCGAACATCCGGGAACAAAAAGAGAGTGGCTTGAACAAACAGGCACACTCTTCTGCTCGAAGCTTGTGGTAGCGCAAACAGGAAATGCTGTTGAAGGTGTTTGCCCCAGCGTGGTACATGCCTGAGCAAATATCCTGGGACTTACTGCCAGCAAAACAATAAGAAAAAAAAATTTAGGGTACCTCATTTTTTTTCGGTTACATTTTGGATCCTACCTGAGGGTAAAGCTAATAACTTATTAAGTAAAAGTTTTTAAATAATTGCCTAAAGTGAAGCGGTAACGGGTAGAATTAATTGATAAATTTTTCCACGAAAAAGATATTTCTAATATAAATGGATAGTTTTGTTACATGATTGAAACCAGGATTTTGCGATATTCTTTAGTTGTGTGCATAAGTTTTTTGAGCGCTGTAACTTTTGCGCAGGATAAATATTTCATATACCTGCAATCAGATAATAGCCAGCCTTTTTATGTAAGGGTGGATGGGAAGCTCAGTAGTTCCACAGCTTCAGGTTATGTGATTCTGCCTAAATTAAATGCCGGAGATTATACTTTGAATATAGGGTTTCCGAAAAATGAATTTCCTGAACAGGAATTTAAAGTGAGCGTATCAGATCAAAATGAAGGTTATTTATTGAAAAAACTTGATCAGGGCTGGTCGCTTTTCAATCTTGAATCAATGGCATTGGTTGAAAGTGTAAAACCCGACTCAGGTGAAACGGCTGTTGCCAAATCGGAGCAAAAAGAACAGCAAGCCGTTCCGACACCGGCTCCACAAGAGGTTGTAAAAAAAGAGGAACCTGCACCGGTAAAAAGCGGGGATGCATTTACCAGTTTATTGGCTACAGTGGTTAAGGATTCATCCATTCTTAAAGAGAATTCGGTGGCTGTTAGCCCCCCGGCTGATACGAGCCGCCAGGCAGTGGTAGTTTCTGAAATTAAGCCGGTAATGGTGGAGGAACAAAAACCGATTACTGTTAAGGAAGAGAAGCAGGAAAAAGAAGCAACCCTTCAGGAAGAAAAATCTGGCACTGCCGAAGTAGTAAAAGAAGTGGCAAAAGATACAGCTATACAGAATCCCTTTGTACGAATTTTGATGGTCAATGAGGCAGATGGCCAGGATATGGTGTATGTGAACCAAAACACGCGGGATACCATTCGGTTATTTGTTCAGGGCAATGTGGCCGGAATAAAAGAAGATTCCGGTTCAAAAATAATCTATACGCCTGCAGAGAAAAAACCTGACAGCTCAGCTACAGTTCGGATAGCGATCAAAGAGACAGCTCCCGATACACCGAAATCCCGGATCATTTATAATCCTGACGCACAGGATACATCAAACCTTACCATTACACCTACCATTGTAGCACCGCCTTCCGGATCTTCCACTACAAAGAATAACCTTCCCGCAGCAGAGGCAGAGCAGAAAACTGCCCGGATAATATACAAGGCGGATGAACCGGTAAATGATTCACTTAAGGAAAATAATGATACGGTTGTGGTTCAGAATACCATCCCAAACACCGATTGTACATCTGTTGCAGATGAAAAGGATTATCTGAGACTGCGCAGGAGAATGGCCGGTGAAAGTGATAACCGAAAGATGATAGATGCTGCAAGAAGGTTTTTCAAACAAAAATGTTACACAACTGAGCAGATACAGAATCTTTCATATTTATTTATAGACGACGAAGGAAAATATCAATTTTTTGATGCAGCTTATCCGTATGTAACGGATCCCGATTTGTTTCCTAAGTTGGAGTATCTGCTAAAGGATGAATATTTTATCAATCGCTTCAAAGCAATGATCAGGAAGTAAGCATGCCCAGGTATTTTATAGAAGTTGGTTATGAAGGGACTGCCTACGGTGGATTTCAGATACAGAAAAATGCCAATACCATTCAGGCAGAAATTGCACGGGCATTGCAGGTTTTTTATAAAAAAGATTTTGAACTCACCGGTTCTTCACGCACGGATGCCGGTGTGCATGCCCTACAGAATTATTTTCACTTTGATACAGATGAAAAAATAGAACGCCCTGGATGGAATATTTACAACCTGAATGCGATTTTGCCGGATGATATCGTAATCAAAAACCTCTTCGAGGTGGCCGATGATGCTCATTGCAGATTCGATGCGGTGGCGCGAGAGTACAAGTACTTTATATACCATAAGAAAAACCCTTTCATCAGAAATACTGCGTTTTATTTTCCTTATAAAACAGATATTGATTTGATGAATGAGGCGGCAGCTATTTTGAAGGAATACGCGGACTTCACGAGCTTTTCGAAACGAAATACGCAGGTTAAGCATTTCATCTGCCATATTATGGAGAGCAGATGGTCTGTGGAAAGTGATCAATTGATTTACCATGTCAGAGCCAATCGTTTTTTACGCGGAATGGTTAAAGGACTTGTAGGGACCATGCTCAGGGTAGGCAGGGGAACGATTTCTGTAGATCGTTTTAGAGAGGTTATCGAATTACGCGATTGTTCTCATGTGGATTTTTCGGTTCCCTCTAAAGGATTATTTTTAATAAAGGTTGAGCTAACCTCGTCCGTTTTTCCGGTGAGCGAGCGGGAGGATTCTGCGCCAGAAATGTAAAAGGGCAGTCAGGTAATTTCTATTTTATTATATAATGACTAACGGCTATTGATCTTAAATGCAATGCCGCAATGGCACCGTTCAAAGTCATGAAGACCGAAAGGATCAAATATAGATACTCCGGTAATGAACGGGTACTTTTAATAGATTCAAGTGGCGGAACTATGTGGAAAATGTCTGAAACAGTTGGGCCAGTGATTATAAAAGATAGCAGAATCGCTTGTTCTTATCCGGAATGAAGTAGTTTGAACCAACAGATTGTGCGGAATTGGAAACGCCTGGTAAAAGAAAACCAGAAAGTGACATATATATATGTATCTATTAGATACACCATACTGTAAAGTTTGCGCAGAATAAGATAGAATAGTGAAATACTTTTTAAAGGGAGTGAACAAATGAAAAGTTCAGGTTATGATTCAGAGATATGGTACATAATAAGCAGGATGTAGCCGGCCTTGTTACTCAAATGCAGGAGGGTAGGCTATTGTAGAAGAAATTCGATACTTAATGTAAGCAATTATGGTTGCAAACTGAATATAGAAGCATATGTAATTTGATGTGTTTTATTGGATTGATTCAAATTATTTTATGGCCTGAAACCCGCGTCAATACTGGCCTTAAGAAATGATTAACGATAAAAAGGAAAAAAAGATTTTGTTGGTATTTGTAAGACCTATTACCTTTGCACTCCGTTTGCAAAAAACGGGTAGTTCTTTAAACAAAAAACAGGCGATCAGGACTTGCTAAAAAAAAGAAAATTAGTAAAAAAAGTTTTGATCAATTGAAACAAAGCACTTAGCTTTGCACTCCGTTTCTGAAAAAAAAACGGTAGTTCTTAAAAAGCAAATTGCAGGTCAAAAAAAGCTAAAGAAAATAAAAAGTCTGAAAATAATTTTGGCCAGTTAAAATAAAGCCTTTACCTTTGCACTCCGTTTGAAAAAACGGTGGTCAAAATAAGGCCAGAAGATCTTTGAAAGTTTGGAAGTAACAGCATCGTTTCTAAGTTGAAAAACGAGGAAACAACAAGGTAAAGTTTAGCGTAACAAATTAGAATTTTGACGTTAATTTTTCGATGAGAAAATTTGATAGTCAGATCAAACAACATTTACAATGGAGAGTTTGATCCTGGCTCAGGATGAACGCTAGCGGCAGGCTTAATACATGCAAGTCGAGGGGCAGCACGGGTAGCAATACCTGGTGGCGACCGGCAAACGGGTGAGGAACATGTACGCAACCTTCCTTTAACTGGGGAATAGCCCCTCGAAAGAGGGATTAATACCTCGTAATATAATGAAGTGGCATCGCTTTATTATTATAGCTCCGGCGGTTAAAGATGGGCGTGCACCTGATTAGGTAGTTGGCGGGGTAACGGCTCACCAAGCCTACGATCAGTAACTGGTGTGAGAGCACGACCAGTCACACGGGCACTGAGACACGGGCCCGACTCCTACGGGAGGCAGCAGTAAGGAATATTGGTCAATGGACGCAAGTCTGAACCAGCCATGCCGCGTGAAGGATTAAGGCCCTCTGGGTTGTAAACTTCTTTTATATGGGAAGAAATGTACCGATTCTTCGGTACTTGACGGTACTATAGGAATAAGCACCGGCTAACTCCGTGCCAGCAGCCGCGGTAATACGGAGGGTGCAAGCGTTATCCGGATTCACTGGGTTTAAAGGGTGCGTAGGCGGGCAGAACAGTCAGTGGTGAAATCTCCGAGCTTAACTCGGAAACTGCCGTTGATACTATTTGTCTTGAATATTGTGGAGGTAAGCGGAATATGTCATGTAGCGGTGAAATGC
>JBIQMB010000110.1:0-8463 GCA_044463745.1 Chitinophagaceae bacterium
GGAAACGGATAGATACGCTTGTTACCGATAAGGCGAAAGATATAAATAGTGTTGGAAAGTTGGTAGCGGCTGCTGTCGCCAGCTCTCTAACCGGTCAGGAAGGCTTACCCGCATATAGCCCCGGCTTACCGTCCGGACCGGCGCCGGCACTTACCCGCGACGAAGCCATCCGTATAGAAACAGAGCGTTATGCTTTTATCCGCCGGAGCTACAACCCTACCGGCATCTATGTGAGCTATGAGGAATTCAAGGCCGGAAAACTATCTTTTGAACATTTTTACCTGAAAGGCGAAGATGCATCTTCCTCCCTCACCGTCCATTCCTTTACTGAAACCGATAGCACTTTACGGGCCGTAGAGCCTTGGGCGATAGCCGTCAGCAACGAACTTTATTTTTATAGCAACCACAAGCTTTACCCTGTAGAGGCCGTTGGCAACAACCTTGTCTTCAGCAAATTCATCAACCCGGAAACGAGAAAAAACAACGCGGGTTTCTGGCGCATGACCATCGGCGATAAAATCTCCGGTAGGGAAAGTAATGTCTTTGATAATGTGAATACGTTGACATTAGCCAATTACATGGGTAGCAAACTGACCGGTGTAGCTGTGAAAATAAATGCAGATACCGGCAAGGCAGCGTGGTAGCATGGGTGCCACTATTCAAGAAGTAACGAAGCGGCACCAGACAGGAGGCCGGCGCCAGTGGGCGCATGGGTGCCATCATTCAAGAAGTAACGAAGCGGCACCGGACAGGAGACCGGCGCCAGTGGTGGCATGGTTGTCATCATTTAAGGAGTAACGAAGTGGCACAGGACAGGAGACCGGTGCCAGTGGAGGCCGGCGTCAGTGGGATGCTATCATACAAGAAGTAACGAAGCGGCATCTGGAATAGACCGTGAGGCTAATCAACATTTTATTGCTTTTTTTGTAATTCTTATTTTAAATGAATTGAATTCTACAGTTCCATTAAATAGTTTCATTTATGAGATTTAGGTTGTTTGGCCATCTTATCAAAAAAGTCATTAACTTCCGTCATCAATAAACCTTACTGCTTATGAAGGAGGATTTACTGCAATTTATCTGGAAGTTTAAATATTTTAACCTTTATGAGCTAACGGGCGTTCATGGTGAAAAAATAGAAATTGTTCAGAGCGGAACCCAAAACTTTAATCAGGGACCGGATTTCCTAAATGCAAAAATCAAGATTAATGGAACGCTTTGGGCGGGCAATGTAGAACTGCACCTCATGTCGAAGCAATGGGAACAACACAATCATCATCACGACAAAAACTATGGCAATGTTATCCTGCATGTAGTATGGGAGCATGATGGCGATATCAAAAATATAAAAGGAAATACGCTGCCAACGCTTGAGCTGAAATCAAGGGTTTCAAAAACATTGTTGAGCAAGTATCAGGCTTTGATGGAAAGGGAACAGCGTGGTGAGCTGAACTTCATTCCTTGCGAAAATCATCTTAGCCGGATGGCGATTGACGATTTCAGATTGACGGCATGGAAAAGCAGGTTGGTGGCAGAGCGACTTGAAACCAAAACATCAAAGGTGTTTGATATTCTTGAAAGAACCTCTTACCACTGGGACGAGACGATGTGGAGAATGATTGCGGCAAATTTTGGCGGTAACATCAATGGTCAGTTTTTTCAGTTGATGGCAGAATCCGTACCTCAAAAAATTTTAGCCAGGCACAAGAATCAACTGATAACGATCGAAGCGATTCTATTTGGCCAGGCAGGTTTACTGGAAGAAAAATTTGATGACCCCTATTCGAAATTGCTACAGCGTGAATATGATTTTTACAATAAAAAGTATAAGTTTTTGAAACCGGAAGGCTCTGTGATGTTTGGCAGAATGAGGCCTGCCAATTTCCCGACAATAAGGTTAGCCCAGTTGGCGGCATTGGTTTATAAAAGCTCTCATTTATTTAGCCGGATAAAGGATTTTGAAGAGGTAAAGGAGGTACGGGAAATATTACAGGCCGAGCCGAATGATTTCTGGCTTTATCATTATAAGCTGAACGAGCCCGAAGGCGAAAAGTCGCTAAGGCCGAAGGTTCTGGGCACGCAGATGATCGAAAATATTATCATCAATACGGTTTGTCCGATACTGTTTGCATATGGAATTTATAATAACGATAGTGTTCAAAAGGAAAAAGCAATCAATTGGCTGGAAGGTCTTAAACCCGAAAAAAATCATATCACCAATGGGTTTGTGAATCTGGGAATTGCTAATAAAAATGCGTTTGATTCCCAGGCTTTGATCCAGTTGAAAAAGTTTTATTGTGATAAAAAAAAGTGCCTGGAATGTGCCATCGGAAATTTGATAATGAGCCATACTTAAGATTAAATTTTTGTCGTTTAAAAAGAAAGGATAATTTTATTAAAAATTTTATAGATGAGATATATTATTTTTGTTTTGTTTTTGAGTGTATCCGTAAATGTGAAAGCGCAGTTGGCCAACACAAAATGGAAGGGAGAATTTACAGTACCCGACCGGATTGAGTGTGAGTTTCTCTTCAATGCTGATACAGCTTTTTTATCCTCTGCAAGTTTAGGAGGCGTTATTGAAACAATGAATTACAGAGTAAGTGGAGATACGATCTTTCTTTCGAGAATCAGTGGCATGAGTCCATGTTATGGTGATAAAGAAGCCAGCTATTTATTCAGAATCGATGAGAAAAAGTTATTTGTAACCGTAATTGATGACTTTTGTGATATACGGGCTAATGCTTTTCCGAAGGATGGATTGGTTATGATCGAACCCTGAAAAATGTATATATGTACAAATTAAAAAACTTCATTGAGTGGCAGGTATTTGGTGTGTGTACTGCCATTGGTGAAAAAATGGGGGTTGCTACCTCCGTTATCCGAAGGTATTTTATTTATATTTCGTTTCTCACCCTAGGCTCTCCTGTTATTTTTTACCTCTTCATTGCCTTCTGGATAAATGTAAAAAATTACATCAAGTACGGAAGAAGGAATCCGGTGAGGTATTTTTGAGATATCGACGGATGATGAGTTTTTTGGCTAATTGCAAATTGCCAATTGCCAATTGCCAATTGCTAATTCACACCCTCTCACTACTTTCTGTACTTCACAAACTTTTCCAGCCACTGATCTTGCTCCCATAATGTATGCAGGATAGATTCCCGGCTTCTGTATCCATGAAATTCTTTGGGAAGCATCACCAGCCTTGCAGTACCGCCATGGCCTTTTACCGCACTGTAAAGCCTTTCGCTCTGGATAGGAAAAGTTCCCGAATTGTCATCATCTATACCATGTATAAAAAGAATGGGCGTCTTTATTTTATCAGCATAACTGAATGGCGACATTTTAAAATAAACCTCCGGAGCCTGCCAGTAAGTCCGGGCTTCATTCTGAAATCCAAATGGAGTCAGGGTTCGGTTGTAAGCACCACTGCGGGCAATGCCTGCGGCAAATAGATCGGTATGGGCAAGGAGATTGGCTGTCATAAATGCGCCATACGAATGCCCGCCTACTGCAATGCGTTTTCTGTCTGCCACACCGAGGCCTACTATGTAATCGATGAGTGAGTTAGCGTTGTCTGTAATTTGCTCTACAAATGAATCGTTTGGTTCCGTTGTACCGGTACCTACAATGGGCATGTCGGCATTGTCAACCACCGCGTAGCCACGTGTAACCCAGTAAACCGGAGAACCCCAGCTAATGCGTGTAAATCTATACGGTGATCCTTTTACCTGGCCGGCCGCTTCCACGGTTTTGTATTCTCTGGGATAAGCCCAGACAAGTACCGGCAGCCCTCCATCTTCTTTTTTATAATCTTTGGGCAGATATAACGTGCCGGTCAGCGTTATTCCATCCTTTCGTGGATAAGATAACTGGGTTTTGCTCACTCCGTCCAAAGCCGCATAAGGATTCGGAAAATTTGTCAGGGCTGTTTCGCTTTTTTTCTTCCCCTTTAATGCTATGCTGAAGTAGTTGGGCGCGTCTTCAACCGATTCTTTTGAAATGAATAGTGAACCTGTATTGTTAAAGAAAACGGGTTGTTCAAAATAGGGAGCTTTTGATTTGAATAAAGTGTCTTTTTTACCGGTAAGAAGTTCCCATCTCATGAGAAAAGGCCTGTCGCCTTCGGGGGATGCTCCGCTTCCAATGCTAAATACAGCCAGCTTTTTAATGTTATCCACCAGCAAGGTACCTTCTTCTGAATCCGCATTTGAACGTACAAATCTTCCCGGATCGGTATAGGTATCTTCCGAACTGCGGTTTTCGATTTCTTTGATAACCGTACCATGGTCGGGCTGGATAAGGGTCAGTACCGACCTGCGTGTTCTTCTCAGATTTTCACGGATAAGCGCATAGTCCTGATTGATCCACTCAATGCCACCATACCGGAGTTTTGTTGAAAAAACTTTTTGAGGCTCGCTGCTGAAGGGTGAACTTAAAGAAAACACAGCATCCATGAATTCAGCTTTTTGAGCGGGATTACCGCCGTCTTGTGCTTCTGCCCAATAGAGCGTAGCCGGAACATCTTTTCTCCACTGATAAGATCTCGGTCCCGGAGCTACTGCATCAAAGGCGATAGGAATACGGTCGGCCAATGGTGCCTGATGAAGTTCTTTAACCAGGTTGCCGCCTTCATCCAGAATGAAGGTTTTATTGGGGAAATAACTGATAGGGACGAGGTAAGAATAAGGATGCTCGGTTGTTTGTGCCAGTAAATACTTGCCATCGGGCGAATAACTCACAGAACGGAAAATAGCCGGCTTGTAAATTTGGGTAATTTTTCCATTCAGATCAACCTGCTGAAGCGACGAAGTCAGGTAATAGTCCATGAGTTTTTCGTCAAATGCGTCAGTCAATAAATACTGATAGGTGCGCGATGGGGTTTTGACGCCTAAATTTTCTTGTACCACAGGCCCTTCGGGAACGAGCGGGCGAACGGGTGCCTGGCCTCTGTTTGCAGGAATGGTCTGAACCAGTAAATATTTTCCGGAAGGATGCCATTGGATGGGGTTACCGGTTATTGCATTCAGAGGTTGACTAATGAGTTTTCGTGCACTGTAGGTCGCAAGATCGGCTAACCATAATTCAATCGCGTCTGTTTTTTTGTGGGCGAAAGTGAATTGGGTATTGTCCGGGCTCCAGGCGATACGTGTCAGAAGACCCGTTGTGGGTAATCCGCTAATATCGTGTGTAGCGCCTGTCTTTAAGTCTTTTACTTTAATGCTTGTGTAACTGCCTGCATTTTCAGGCTCCAGCGAGCTGTTTGCAGGATTAACTTTGAGGCCTGCCAGACCCAGTATAGGTTGCGAAACCTGTTCGAGGGTTTCAAATCCAGGCGACTCCAGAATGAGCATAAATTTCCCATCCTTACTAAATTGTACCCTTGGCGAAGAAGCGTCTGCCAGATCTACGATACTTTTCGGAGGTGTCTGGTATTTTAGTTTATCGCTTTGCGCATGAACTGATGTGTGGATGAAGAATATCGCTATCAGTAATAAATAATTTATTTTCATATCAGATGAATTATTTGGTTTTATTTATTTGCGTACAATTGATTAAACAGCATTTTGAATGTGCCGAATGGTTGGGCACGAAAAGTTATCTGCGTGGCGCAGGCATAGAATTGCCCTTTACCAACGGGCGCAGCAAATGCCACGATTCCATCCTTCAACCATGACTGGCCCCAGGCCCAGCCACTTCGGAGTGGATTGGATTCGCCAAACCATGCTAATGGACGAAGCCCTCCAGATACCGCATCAGGGTTCATATTAAATACATTTGAGTTGCTGAAAACCATGTCTGCCTGTGTGTTCATTCCGCTATTTTCGGGTTGCGTATTATCAATGTTTACGGATAGTATGCTTCCGGGGATATAGTAATCATTCACAGAAAGTGATTGCGTTTCACCTTTATCGTTGACTGTTGTCAGTGCATCGCGAACAGGCAATTCGAGCAGGTATGCCAGGCTGGTGGCCGAACCAATCGTGACGATGTTTCCTCCGTTTTCAAGAAATTTTTTAAGCTGTGGAATGGTCTTGTCCTTCGTTATGTTTCCTACTCTGTTTCTGAATTCTTCGGGGATGTTTTCTACATTCGGAGTGCGCGGCGTAAACGTGGACGAAACCCCGGGCATACGCGTATCTATAAAAAGAATGACATCATATTTTTTATTCAGGTTTCCATTATCAATTTCCTGTGGGTAAATAACTGTAAAAGGAAACTGGTATTGCTCCATCAGCCATCTTGTCCAGCCGGATGGCATTGATCCCCCATACTGGTCGTAAAGTGCTATGCGCGCGAGTGCAACCCTCGTCTTAGTTCCTGTGTTCTTAGGAGCCGGAAAAACGGAAACGCCATGGTGCTCTGCTGCTTTTTTCAAAACATTGATTCCATTGGCAGGAACATAAAACGCCCCTTGGGAAATATTGCCAGTAGGATTAGTGATTCTATAAACCTCAATTTTATTTTTCAATAATTCATTAACGGCGATGAAGGTGTTATTTGACCCGGGATATAAGATGTATCCGGTCGCCGACTGCGCCACCGATCTGACCGGCGGAGATTGAATCTCGCCATAGGGGATGGCCTTAAATGGTCCGTCGAAGCCATCCGTTATCCTGTCAAAAACAATACCTGTCTGGAAAGCGGGTGTCCATCCTGCCGCGTCATAGGGTCGTACGGGAGGCCCACCCGGGTATTGCAAATCATTAGGATGATCCTGTGGCTCGAACATGTCAATCACATGCGGGCGAAATGCCTGATTGGTGCGAATTACAAACGATCCTGCCGGGTATTTTTTACCGGATACTTCAAAGTTTCTTTCTGCCTTTTCTACCCGAATGCCCGACTCGATCAAAGAGTTTACAAATTTTATGGCCGAGAAGAAATCCTGCTGATCTGAAGGGATAATGAAACCGCGCGGATCTCTGTATTCCGGTGCCCTGTAAACTGAATCGAATGCCGAGGGGTCAGCTCTTCGGCTGGTTTTATTTTTAGCCTGTTCGCGCGATACCACTGCTTTTACTGAATCAATATATTTGGGTGTAAGCGTCCAATTATCCTTACTACCTTTCTCTATACTGTTCTTTCCCATTTTATAGATATTGTAAAGCAGATGATCTTTATTACGTGAAGCGTAATCAAGCACGGCATAATTCAGCGACACCGAGTATTCGATAGATTTTCTGAAATGCCATTTCTGCGGGGTTACCGGATAAGGTGTGGCACTGTTGGGCATCAATCTGTCGGGTACCAACGGAATTTCCATAGGTGTAGGATTTCCGGTGATCTCCGTAAGCAATCCTACGATATTATGGAAGTAGGCTGTCGTTCTTAAACCGCCGTTCCACCAGGTAGAAAACTGAGATCCTGACATACGGGTAAATCCGGGTTTGTCTTCAGCATTCAGCCGGTTGATCATAGCCATGCCCACTCCATCAATACCGGTTACAACCAATGGATCGTATAAAAAATTAAACGGATCACGATAGGGTGGGCCGGCTAATACTGATCCTGCCGGGCCTGTCTGATGGTGATTGTAAAGGATCTGCGGAATCCAGTCGATGTACAGTACGCGCGAAATGTTTTTACTTTCACTCATATTGTTTGAATAGAAATCGCGGTTGTTATCGTGTCCGATATATTTCTGGTATAGTCTCGGAATATTCATATTTCTTTTGGCCGGGTCTTTTTCCTGCATATACCAGTCTGCCAATAATTCTTGTCCATCGGGATTAACCTGAGCTAATAAAATGATAACATCGTTGAGAATACGTAAGGTTTCGTTGTCTTTCTTGCTTGCCAGTTGATAGAGGGTTTCGATGAGTTGATGGCTGCCTACCGTTTCGTTGGCGTGGAGTCCGCCATCAATCCATATTACGGCTTTGCCTTCTGTAGCTAATTTCCGCGCAGCCTCTTCTGTAAGTCCTTCCGCCCTGGCCATCTTTTGCGAAATGTCCTGATATTTTTTTAGGTTTTTCAGGTTTTCAGGAGAGGATACAATGATGATATACTGGTTGCGTCCTTCTTCTGTTTTACCGATTGGCTGAAGCAATACCCTGTCTGATGCATCCGCTACTTTTTTGAAATAGGCCTCGGCCTGGGTATAATTGGCCAGCATATAATCATCGCCAATATTGAATCCGAAGTGTTCCTTTGGCGTGGGGATGGTTTGAGCTAATGAGGAGGTGTAGATGAATAAAATGGATAATGTAAAAAGCAGATTCCTGATTCTCATAATTTGACTGAATTATTTTATTAGGGTGTGACGTCAGAAGTTTGCGAAATCTTCGAACGGCTTAAAGTTAGGAAACTCAGGAGGGATGGTGAAATTATTTGAGAGATAAAAAAAGGTAGTAGTTACAAAGGCAGGAAGATGCGCGAGGAAGGTTTGCGAGGTTCGCTTTGTTTGAACTCTCATTTCCCGCAGAGAGTTGCTTTGCGAAAATCCTGCGCCATCAGC